>CAZWIY010000019.1:0-11562 GCA_964634575.1 uncultured Candidatus Saccharibacteria bacterium
TGAGCTCCATCGGTAGTCAGACGAGTGTTCCAACCAAAACTGTACGGTGAGATTTTTTCGTCTTGCAACAATGTGACGCTATCAAGGAAAAACTCTACTCCCACGATCCCTATATTGTCGCTCGCGGTAGCACTTAAGGTAGTGGTCCCCGACACGATCGCCCCATTTGTGGGCGCGGTAACCGTCACCACGGGCGGTGTCGTATCGGTTGCTACGGCAGTAGTAAACGTACGATCGCTCGATGTCGAAGTATTTCCCTGCGCATCAACAGATACGACCGCGTAATGATAGATGGTGCTTGAGGCGAGTCCCGTCACCGTCAGGATATGCGACGTGACCATGGATGCGCTCGTCGTCGCAGAGCCGTATGCCGTCGTGAGACCATACACGACCGTTGAGTTGGAAGACTCGTTGGTCGTCCAGGTAACCGTAGCAGTTGCCGTACCCGTACTTGAAGCAATGCTGGAAATAACAGGTCCGGTGTTGTCGACCGTAACCGTTACACTCGATGTCGCATAATTGCTTGAGGTGTCGCGTGCGACTACGGCCAGAGTATGGCTGCCGTCAGCTACACTTGCGGTGTTCCACGAAAGGGAGTACGGGCTGCTGGTATCTTCACTACCGATCAGCACGCCGTCTACTTTGAAAGCAACACCAGCAATGGCGATGTTGTCCGATGCGGTCGCTGCTATGCTGACCGTTCCTGATACCGTTGTCCCGTTTGCAGGAGCGGTAAGGCTGACCGAAGGTGCCGTCACGTCCGGCGCTGTGGCTGTGAGGAACGTATAATCACTTGAAGTTGATGTATTGCCTTGGGCATCGGTCGATACGACAGCATAGTGGTATACCGTCGACGAGGCCAAACCAGTGAGCGTAAGTGCATGTAATGTAAGCAGTGACGTACTGCTTGTTGCAGCACCGTAGGCGGTCGTCAGACCATAGACGACTTTTGAATCCGAAGATTCGTCAGTGGTCCAGGCGACGGTAGCCGTGGCCGCCGACGTACTTGATGCTACCGCAGAAATAACAGGGCCAGTGTTGTCGACTGTGATCGTCACTGCCGATGAAGTTGCGTAGTTACCCGAGGTATCGCGTGCCACCGCAACAATCGTCTTGGTACCGCTTGATGTGGCGACTGAATTCCACGAGACCGAATACGGAGAGACGGTGTCTTCGACACCAATAATGACGCCATTTACCTTAAAGGTCACACCCGCCAGCGCACTATTGTCGCTCGCAGTCGCGGCAAGACTGACTATTCCCGAAACAGTTGCGCCCCCCGTCGGTGCTGTAAGTGAAACGGTCGGAGGCGTTACATCCGCATCGGTGACGGTCACGTTGTTACTGCACGTTGTCGTTGCAGTACGCGGCCCCGAGATTATGACTACCTGAGCACTCTTGGTACCCGATGCATTATAGACCATGGAAAGCGGATTGGTCGTACCGGAAATACTGTCGGTGCCGCTCCAACTGTAGGTATACGAACCGGTACCGCCGGAGACGGAAGCGGTCCACACGACACTGTTGCCGGTGGAAATAGCGGTAGGGCTTGCTGAACACGAAGCACTGATCGCAGGTACCGTGGTAACATTGATCGTCGTGGTAGCAGTTGCACCCCCACTGGTGCCGGAGCAGGAAATATTGTACGTCGTCGTTGTGGTCGGCGAGACTATGATCGAGCCTGACGTGGCGTTACTTGTCGAGAAATTGGTACCGGTACAGGAAGCAGCGTTACGTGATGACCATGCAAGCGTCGTTGATTGCCCTTCGGTGAGCGACGTAGATGAAGCGGCAAGTGTTGCCGTCACTGTCGTCGATGCAGTAACCGCAACAATAGTCTGGGCACTTGCTGTACCGCCGGATCCACTACACGAAACGACATACGTTGCGTCTGTTTCTGGAGCAACCGACACTGATCCCGCTGTCTGGTCACCGGTTGAGAAATTGGTGCCGGTGCAGACCGTCGCATCGGTCGACGACCACGAGAGCACCGATGTCTCGCTTGAAAAAATAGACGATGGATTAGCTGAAAATGTTATAGTCGGTGCCGGCGTTTGACTGCTTCCCCCGCTACTTCTGCCACCTCCACCACCGCCACTGCTTCGTCCACCGCCACCTGAAGCCTTTGAAACCGTCGAAACATTCGCGACATCGACACGCTGTATCTGCCACATCGGCGTGTAGCACGATGCATCGCGACAACCACATCGCCATGCCCCTCCAACAACCTGACAGACATATCCGACATAGTAATTTTGCGACGTGCCGGATTGATACGTGATCGTGCCATTGGCCCTGCCGGTATACCATGCTCCAGCTATCAGAGGGTTGGTCGAGGTAAGCGGTATCGGTTTCCAACCAGAAACCGTCCATTGATATGCCATTTTATATATAAATGTCGAGGAAAAGCCGTTACCCACGCTCACCTGCGCAGTGTTTTGGTCGCACGACACGGTCTTTAAAAGAGATTCCCGAAATGCGGAGAAGAGGTTGTACGGGACGCCAAATCCGGCTGGCGGCACCGTATTGGGATTGTAGTAATCGATGCAATTTGCGGCCTCGGTATGCGATAACGTGATTGAAAAAAAAGACACCGCACATAGCAGAAAGAAAAATGCAATACCGATGCGGTAATATGTCTTCACAATACTAAATACTACAGGTACCCATGTATATTACACAAGCGTTGTATGTATCCAGTATAACAAGAAACACGCTATACCCACAATACAAAAATACCGCCCTGAGGGCGGTATTTTTGTTTAGCTCATCTTTACTTCGATATTCACTCCCGAAGGCAGTGAAAGGTTCGTCAGAGCTTCGATCACTTTCGGATTGGGGTTGAGGATATCAATCAATCGTTTATGCACCCGCATCTCAAATTGTTCTCGCGCATCTTTGTAGACGAAGGCGGCACGATTGACGGTATATTTTTTTATCTCGGTAGGCAACGGCACAGGACCAATGACCTTTGCATCATAACGCAATGCAGTGTCGATGATCTGCTTGATGGAAGCGTCGAGAATCTTGTGCTCGTATGCACGAATGCGGATACGGAGGCGTGAAGATTCTGAAGCATCCTTTTGCTTTGCAGTGCGCGGTGCTCTTTTTGCTGTAGCGGTCTTGGTAGGCATGTTGTGAAGTACTGAGTGTATGCGAGCAGTTTATTTATTGATCTTGGTGACGACGCCCGCACCAACGGTTTTGCCACCCTCGCGGATCGCGAAGCGTTGCTGCTCCTCAAGTGCAACCGGGGCAACAAGCTTAACCTTGAAGGTCACCGTATCGCCCGGCATAACCATCTCGACACCTTCGGCAAGCGTCACTTCACCGGTCACATCCGTGGTACGAATGTAAAACTGCGGCTTGTAACCTGTGAAGAACGGCGTATGACGGCCACCTTCTTCTTTCTTGAGAATATACACTTCCGACTCAAAGTCAGTATGCGGCGTAACGGAACCGGTCTTTGCAAGAACCTGACCGCGATGTACGTCTTCCTTTTTAGTACCACGCAAGAGAATACCTGCATTGTCGCCCGCCATACCGGAGTCAAGAGACTTGTTGAACATTTCGATACCGGTCACCGTCGTCTTGGTAGTATCTTTGATACCGACGATCTCGACTTCTTCACCTACCTTGATGACGCCGCGTTCGATACGACCAGTCACCACCGTACCGCGTCCTTCGATCGAGAAGATGTCTTCGATCGGCATAAGGAACGGTTTGTCGGTATCGCGAACCGGATCAGGAATGTAATCATCGAGGGTGTTGATAAGTTCAAAGACTTTCTTTGCCCACTCATCATCGGCGCTTTTTGCTTCAAGCGCTTTAAGGCCAGAGCCGCGGATGACCGGAGCATTTTTGCCGTCGAAGTGGTTGGCGGTCAGAAGATCGCGGATCTCTTCTTCGACAAGGTCGACCAAATCTGGATCATCAACCATATCTACTTTGTTGATGAATACTGCAATGCGAGGAACACCCACTTGATATGCCAAGAGCACGTGTTCACGCGTCTGAGGCATCATACCGTCGGTTGCTGCGACTACGAGCACGGCACCGTCCATCTGTGCCGCACCGGTGATCATGTTTTTGATATAGTCGGCGTGGCCTGGAGCGTCGATATGCGCATAGTGACGCTTGGGCGTCTCATACTCGGAGTGATGAAGCGCGATCGTAATGCCGCGCGCTTTTTCCTCGGGAGCGTTGTCAATGCTGTCAACCGGCTCGACGCGCGCTGAATACCCTTTGTCCTTGTTGAGGTCGAGGACATGAAGGATGGCGGCGGTCAAGGTCGTCTTGCCGTGGTCGACGTGGCCGATGGTGCCGACGTTGACGTGAGGCTTGCTGCGATCAAATGTTGCCATAGTACTGTCGCGTTACTTAAAGAATTCAGGGCGCGAGATTGCCTCAATTCAAAAAGCAATGCAAAAAATTATATTGAATAATACCCCTGTATTGCGCGATATTTTTGTCTTCTCCGGCAGACCGGAAGCAGAACGAAAAAATACGCGCCATGCGGTACCTGCATAGTAGCCGGAGGCATGTAAAAAGTCAAGTAAATAGGTTGTGTAAATCCGCTACACCACCTTGATCGCCTCCTCGACGGTAGTAAGCCCAGCCATAATTTTTGCTTCAGCGTCCTGCACCAAGGTCTTCATGCCCATCTCTACCGCACGATCCTGCAGCGCATCGAGCGGCTTTTGTTCGGCGATCATGGTACGCAACTCATCATTGAAAGTAAGCACGGAGAAAATCCCCATGCGGCCGCGATATCCGGTATTGTGGCATTGCTCGCACCCTTGCCCTTTATAAAAAATGGTTTCGGGAGGAAAGTTGAAACGTGTCAGGAAGAGCGGATTGGGCTGATATTGCTGCTTGCAGTTTTGGCATATCATCCGTACGAGACGTTGGGCAATGACGCCATTGACCGCATACGCAAGAATAGAGCGCGGTATGCCCAACTCAAGCAGGCGAGCGATGGTGCCAACCGTATTATTTGCATGGATAGTCGAACCGACGATTCGACCGACCAGCGCCGAGCGTACCGCGTACTCGGCAGTATGCGGGTCGCGGATCTCGCCGACCATGAGCACATCGGGGTCTTGGCGCAAGATGGAACTCATCGCCCGCTCGTACGTAAACTCGCGCTCGGGATGTATTTCGCTTTGGCGCATCCAATCGAGATGGAACTCGACCGGGTCTTCGAGGGTCACGATATTTTTCTCCTCACTACGCAATTCTCTGAGCATCGAATACAGCGTGGTCGTTTTTCCCGAACCGGCAGGACCGGTAATGAGCATCATGCCGTATGAAAGCAATAAAATCTGTCGGATACGCTCGACTGTGGCCGCATCCATCCCCAGACTTTCCAAAGGCAACAGGGCGGCCGAACGGTTGAGCAGGCGCAGTACGACCACTTCGCCGTTGATGGTCGGAAAAACCGAAATGCGGATATCGACCATACCTTTGGCATTGGTCTCTCCGCCCGCAACGGTCGCATCGGGCGTGGGTACCGATTCATGTTGTTCCACTTGCAACTCGAAATGCCCGTCCTGCGGCAACTGATGCAACGCGATATCAAGATTGGCAAGCACCTTGAGCGTGTTGAGCACCGAGTCGTATTCTTTCGACGGCTTGCTGAACTGGTCTATCAGTACGCCGTCGATACGAAAACGTACGCGGAAGACCGTCCCCTTCGGTTCGAAATGGACGTCAGACGCACCGAGTGTCACCGCCATATTGAAAACTTCCTGCAAGAATTGTTCAGCATCCATTGCGGCGGGTACTGCATTCTGACGACCGATGTTGTAGCCTAGTGGCATGCAGATAGTATAGCAAGCATTTTTCTATTTCTTGTCAGTGATCCTGTGTACAGCATCATGATTGTATGAAAGATAAGCAGTATAGTAAAATAAAAGAATAATAGTATTGTTCGACATTTTCTCATACTATACTTATGAATAATTTCAAAAAACTTTTCAATTACGACCAGCCACTCGTTGCGGCGGCGGCGATCTTCTTTATCTGCGGTCTTGTCGTGACGCTCATTGGCAGTTATACTGCCTACCGCATCAAAAACGCTGCAGATACCGTCAGTGTTACCGGCTCGGCACGCCAAAGTGTTACCGCGGACTTCGCGCGATGGGTTATCAGCCTCGACACAGCTACCCCGGTCGGAGGTCAGCAAGCCGGATACGACCGTCTCGCTGCGGCGACCACGCGCATCGTCGCCTATCTCAAAGATCAGGGTTTTTCCGAAGTGGAAGTACCCAGTCCGAGCGTCAATGCAAATTATGCGTATCCGCAAAATGCCGCACCTCTTTTGACCGGCTATACCGTCTCACGCCAGATCATCGTCCGTAGCGATGACGTCGAGAAGATGAGCGCGCTTGCCGATCGCATCGCCCCGCTTTCGGGAAATGGCTACAATGTTTCGACGCAAGGACTTGAACTCACCTATCGTAAACTCGATGATATGCGCGTGACATTGCTTGCAAACGCGATCAAAGACGCTCAGGCACGAGCGCAAGCCATCGCAAAAGAAAGCGGCCGCAATGTCGGCACCCTGCGTAGTGCGGCAAGCGGCGTGGTACAAGTTTTGCCACAAGGCGGGGTGGACATCAGCGACTATGGCACCTACGATACGCAAAGCAAACAAAAAGAAATCATGGTCACCGTCCGTGCGACGTTTTCGCTGCGTTAGGAGGTGCTAGTTTCTGTTTCTTCCCCTGCGTTGTCCGACAGGTTCTTAATCTCATTAAGAAGATTTCCTAGCATGCCATCACGGTCCACTGTAGTTGGTTCGTTAATATTCTCTTTGAACGCTTCAATTTTCACCCGACAGTTACGTATTGCATCTTCAAAACCTTCTTGTCTATCTCTGTCTGTGATTCGTGCAACGGCAGCTTGTAATTCTGCTAATGCTTTTTCTGCTTCCGACAACATCTCCCGGGCCTTGTTGGGAGTTTCCAAATGCACTCCGTCATCTTTACTTAGACCTTCCATCATATTTTTATAGGTTATTTCGATGCTATAACGTTCAGTATAGCAAAGCACAAAGTCAATGACGATGCCGATCCGGCAATAGTCTCTGTACAAAAAAGGACGCGCACGATGGTTGTGCGCGTTTTATTTGTCGGGAAGCAAGGCCAGATTTTCTGTGGGCGTTTCTAGTATCAGAAACAACCGTTCGTAACATTCCGTCAGCGTTGTTGATCCATCCAAAGGGATCTCCAGGGCGATATAACGCTCTTTTCCGTTGTCTTCACGCACCATCCACACTGCAAATATATCACCGATCACAAGACCAATGCGACCTGACGTATGGTGAAGATTTTTCTTGCTATACGTGCAAAGGCTTTCGAAGGTAACGGTCCATACTTGTTGAACGGCATCATACTGCCATCCATCTGCGAGAAGGCATTCCTCAAATGACTGATAGGGAAAGAAGGGGTTTTCATCCGGCACCAACATTGCCTACCTCCATGTAGCGCTACCAAATTCCCATATACAGGAAAACATGACCCGAGATAATTGACAAGGACAGGGGTGCGGAATCGGTGCTTTTATAGTTTCCCGTGTACTTCTTTCCCTCTAAGGCCGCCGAAACGATCGGCGGCCTTATTTATACTACCTACCCCCGCTTGCTCTTGATCTCCTCGGCGACGTTTGGTGGGACGACGGCGTAGTGGTCAAACTCCATGGTCATCTGGCCGCGGCCTTCGGTCATAGAGCGAAGCGTCGTGGTGTAACCGAACATTTCAGAGAGCGGCACTTTTGCATGCACGGCTTTCATCATGCCCTTGTCTTCGGTACCTTCGATCTGACCGCGCTTTGAAGCAAGGTTGCCGTTGATATCACCCATGAATTTCTCCGGCACAACGACTTCGACTTTCATGATAGGTTCGAGAAGCACTGCACCGGCTTTTTTAGCCGCATCTTGAAATGCTTGCGAACCGGCGATCTTGAAAGCGATCTCGCTCGAGTCGACTTCGTGGTACGAACCATCGAAAAGATCGACCGACACATCGACCATCTTGTAACCGGCGACGATACCCCGATCCATCGCCTCCTTGATACCCTTCTCCACCGCAGGAATGTACTCTTGCGGAATCACGCCTCCCTTGATGTTGTTGACGAACTCGAAATGATCTTCGCGGTTGACGTTCTTGGCGATTTTCGCGCCTTCTTCGACAGGCTGCAACGGTCTGAGTTTGATCTTGACATGACCATACTGACCGCGACCGCCGGTTTGCTTGATGTATTTGTTTTCCGCTTCGGCTTCACGCTGGATCGTCTCACGATACGCGACTTGCGGACGGCCGATGTTGGCTTCGACCTTAAACTCGCGCTTCATGCGGTCGACAATGATATCGAGATGGAGCTCGCCCATGCCGGAGATGATCGTCTCGCCGGTCTCTTCGTCGCTACTGACGCGGAATGTCGGGTCTTCATCGGAAAGTTTTTTGAGCGCCAGGCCCATTTTTTCCTGATCGGCTTTGGTCTTGGGTTCGATGCGCACGGAAACGACCGGTTCGGGAAAGACGATCTGTTCGAGGATGATCGGATGCGTTTCATCGCAAAGGGTATGGCTGGTCTTGGTATCTTTAAGTCCTACCGCCGCCGCGATCTCACCCGCAAATACTTTCTTCACTTCTTCGCGCTGGTCAGCCTGCAAACGTACGATACGTCCGACGCGTTCTTTCGTGCCAGTGGTTGTGTTGAGCACGTATGAACCCGCTTCGAGCGTACCCGAATACACGCGGAAGAACGTAAGTTGCCCGACAAACGGGTCGGCCTGGAGCTTGAATGCCAGCGCACAAAACGGCTCTTCGTCGGAAGCGCTCCTCTCTTCTTCCGCATCGGTTTTCGGATTGATGCCTTTGACTGCCGGAAGATCGAGTGGCGACGGAAGATAGTCGACCACTGCATCCAAGACCGGCTGCACGCCTTTGTTTTTCAGTGCGGAACCGGTAAAGACCGGAAAGATCTGATTGGCGATGACTGCCTTACGCAAAACGCGTTTGAGATCGTCGAGGCTCGGCTCCGTGCCGTCGAGGTATGCATT
Organism: uncultured Candidatus Saccharibacteria bacterium; assembly: GCA_964634575.1. Classification (GTDB taxonomy): domain Bacteria; phylum Patescibacteriota; class Minisyncoccia; order Phycocordibacterales; family UBA12088; genus CAZDRD01. Next base: position 9,068 of record CAZWIY010000019.1, read on the forward strand.
CATCATATCTTCGTCATGTTCGACGATCTTTTCGATAAGTTCCGCACGATATTTTTCCGCTTCGGCTTTCATACTTTCAGGCATATCGACAACAGAAACCTGCTCACCCATTTTGCCGTCGAACTTGTATGCTTTCATGAGCAAGAGATCGATCATGCCCTCAAAGCTGTCTTCGGAACCGATAGGGATTTGCATTCGTACCGCTTTCTTTGAAAGACGGTCGAGGATGCTCTGATATGAGCGTTCGAACGAAGCGCCGGTACGGTCGAGCTTGTTGATGAAGCACAAACGGGGCACGTTCGCCTCGTCGGCATAGCGCCAGTTGGTTTCCGACTGCGGCTCGACGCCTGCGACGCCGTCAAAAACGACGACCGCGCCATCAAGCACGCGCATGGAGCGCTTCACCTCTGCGGTAAAGTCGATGTGCCCCGGGGTGTCGATGATATTGAACCGCGTCTTTTTGGAAACATCCTTCGGATCTTCGCCGATCTTGGTCCAGAAGCACGTGATGGCGGCAGACGTGATGGTGATACCACGTTCACGTTCCTGTTCCATCCAGTCGGTCACGGTCGCGCCTTCGTGCACCTCGCCGATCTTGTGACTCATACCGGTGTAAAACAGCACTCGTTCGGATGTGGTCGTTTTGCCGGCATCGATGTGGGCAATGATACCGAAGTTGCGTACTCGCTCAAGTGGATAATCGCGGTTCATAATGATATATGCTCAACGCATTACTATGGATAAATGGTAAAATAAAAACACCCCGTGGCGTTTTATACACTATAGCAACATTTGGCGTTCTTTGTCCAATATGCTATGCTGAGCACACTAAACACAACATATTTTGAGTGAACGGATTCGCATAAATAAAGAGATACGCTCTCCCGAGCTTCGAGTGATCGGTGTCGACGGCATCAATTTTGGCGTTATTTCTCGTGAGGAAGCTATAGCAAAGGCCGAAGAAGCCGGGCTTGATCTCATTGAAATTTCCCCCAACGCCGCGCCCCCAGTTGCAAAAATCATGGATTATGGTAAATTTCAATACGATCTTCAAAAGCAGGAAAAATCGACCAAGCAAAAGGCTCATAGTACCGAAACCAAGACCATTCAGGTCAAAATAGGCACTGGTGAGAACGATTTGCGCCTTAAGTCCCGCAAAGCCGCAGAATGGCTGGGAGAGGGACATCGTGTCAAGATCGACCTGTTTCTATGGGGACGTTACCGGTTCATGGAAGAAGCCTTTCTCAAAGAACGGCTTGAACGATTCCTCAAGATCATACCCGAAGCCTATAAGATCACCGAGGAGATCAAGCGCAGCCCGAAAGGTTTCAGCGTCACGATCGCCCCGGATAAAACCAAAAAGTAAGTAATTATCATGGCAAATAAAGCATTTTTAAAACGCATTCGTGTTACAAAGAACGGTAAGCTTTTGACGCGTACTCCGGGCGGTAATCATTTCAATGCAAAAGAAGAACGCAGTAGGCAGCTCAATCGCAAGCGCGGCCAGGCTATCGAGCTCAAGCCAAAGACGCGCGCACGTTTTCTGATTAACGATTAACAATCTCACCATGGCACGAGTAAAACGAGGCACAACCAAACTGAAGCATCGCAAGAACGTCCTTTCACGAACGAAAGGTTTTCGTTTCGGACTTGCAGCAAAAGAACGTGCCGCACATACCGCACTTGCACACGCAGGCAACCATGCGTTCGCACATCGACGTGACAAAAAAGCCGACTTCCGTCGTCTTTACACCGTCCGCCTTAATGCAGCAGTACGAGAATTTGGCATGTCCTACAGCGTCTTCATACATAAACTTAAAGCAAAAGACCTCAACATGAGCCGCAAGGTGCTTGCAACACTCGCTTCAGAGCATAAAGAAGCGTTCGAACGCCTCGTCAAGCATATTGCATAGCATTCGTTGTTCTGCCACGCACGCGTTTTGCTCTCCACGCAAAACCGATATACGCGCTGAGTGCGCCCACTGTGTCCATGATAATGTCACCGGCGGTATCGAGCAGATAGCCGCTTTCAAATGGCGTATGGAGAAGTAGATGGACGGCGACTTCGTACAGTTCCCACCCGATCCCGATGATACCGACACCAATGAGGGTATGAACTATCCCTCGACGCGCCGACCATAGGCGTTTGGGTACATAGCCCGACAAAAAGATCAGCCACAAGACGCTGAGACCGACACATACGCCGCCGAGAAAATGCGTCAGCAGATCAAACCACCAAAAAGTCCAGTACCAATAAAACACTTCGGCCCCGACATGGAGCATGAGTAGTATATAAATAAAGAAAAATATCGTTTTGGCGACTTCGTGACGTTGCATATATCCACTATACACGTTCCGGAAAAATATAAAAATAATCCGCAGTTTGCGGATTATTTTTACGGGACTCAAGACGTGTATAGCCCTGGTGTATCCAGGTGGGTTCTTTCGACACGCATTATTTGGAAATTCTTGCGATTCTCCGTACAATGCGCAGA
>CAZWIY010000020.1:0-11136 GCA_964634575.1 uncultured Candidatus Saccharibacteria bacterium
CCGTTACCGTGGAATATCAGCGGGATACAGAGAAGAGAACTGCGCAAATCACATTGGAAAAAGCTCCGACGCAATAATAAATCATACAATATACTGAGCCGCCGGATGACCGGCGGCTTTAGGTTTGTTTGAATCGGCTTTACACAATTAGGTTGACCCGAGAACGGGTGTCAGTTTTCTTTTTCGCATTGGCGGTGGCGGCCAGTCGCAAGCGGCGAAATTAAGCGCCAACCATAGGCATGAGATAGTCCAATAGACGGCTATATCTGTATATTGTACCACTAGAAGAAGGGTAGCAATTGTCAGTATGGCAGAGATTAGCAGGAAACAGATTCTTATGCCGAGAAATATTAGTTGATTACGTTCCGGATTGCGAGACTTCGTATTTCCGTACCGCTTCTCTGCCAGATCCACGCTTATCCAAAAGAGTCCCGGGCCTATGAATGCGCTATAGGAAAGAGAAATTGAAGTTGCTAAACTGATGACGATACACAGTTTGGCAACATGGAACTGATTGAGATTGAGGTGAGCATAAAGTCCATTGACGATCGGCTGGAAAATTTGATCGATGAGAAAATCATCGATGAAAGTCAAGATGTGCATGGGCTTTCTCCTACCTGCCTAGTGTTGACCCAGATTGATCTAAAAAGATATTACCATGCTATTTTATAAAGTCAATTGCGGCGTTCGAGTGCTTGTTTGATCGTTTCTTTGTCGGCGTATTCAAGCTCGCTGCCGGTCGAAAGGCCGCGGCCTAATGTGGAAAACGTCATCGGTGTCCCTGCGATAAGTGGTGCAAGTGTCTGTTGTACATATTCTGCCGTATCGTCTCCGTCGGGTGTTGCGGAGAGTGCAAAGATAATTTCTTTGAGCGTGCCAGCACCTCTTTCGCGCGTGATCCGCGCTTTGAGTTCATCGATATAAATGCGCCGCTGCGGTTCTTTTTCGAGAGCGCTCACCGTGCCGCCGAGCACGAAATAAGTGCCCGCATATGCGCCGCTGCGTTCGATGTTATCGAGATCGACGTCTTTTTCAACAAGCATCAACGACGTGTGTGTGCGGCTGGCATCACTGCAAATCCCGCACATCTTCTCGCCGTTGTGGGGAATAAAATGCCGAAAGCATGCGGCGCAGGTGCCGATACGTTGCTTGACCGTCTTGATGGCGGCCGCAAATTCTTCAACCCAGGTACGGTTCTGGCGTAAGAGATAATACACCATACGCTGCGCCTGTCGCGGCCCTACGCCGGGAAATTTCGCAAAGCTCTCGGTAAGTCGCGTCAATTCATCGGACATACGTACCATTAAAAGTTATCGAGTGCGGACGACGAGGCGACCGCGTCAAATGCGCTGAAATCACTTTTTTCTATAGAAAGGAATGTGGCTTTCTTTTCGTCAAAATACAGATCCACTTTTCCCGTCGGGCCGTTGCGGTGTTTTTCAACGAGGAGTTCGGCGATGTTCGGACGGTCGGATGTTTCGTTCATTTTATCATCGCGGTGAATAAACATCACCACGTCGGCGTCTTGTTCGATCGAACCCGAATCGCGCAAGTCGGAAAGACGCGGTTTGCCGCGGCGCTGTTCGACGGCGCGCGAGAGCTGCGAAAGGGCGAGTACCGGTACGTCGAGCTCGCGGGCGAGCGTCTTGAGCGCACGGGAGATCTCGGTCACTTGTTGGACGATCGAGTCGCTGTTGCGCGCTTGCGTCGGTGCCATGAGCTGCAGATAATCGACTACCAGAAGGCCCAGCCCATGCTCGCGCTTGAGTCGCCGCGCGACCGAGCGCATGGTGAGGATGTTGCTGGCCGGCTGGTCGTCGATAAAAATAGGCGCGTTGGAAAGTTTATCGAGCGCATCGCGCACCTTTTCAAAGTCTTCATCGGTAGCAAGTTTGCCGGTGCGCAGTTTCCATGCATCCACACGCGCCTCCGACGCAAGCATACGGTCGACGAGCTGTTGTGCGCTCATTTCAAGTGAAAAGATCCCAACGGCGGTGCCATGCAATATCGCGGACTGGCGGGCGATATCGAGCGCGAGCGCGGTCTTTCCCATCGACGGTCGTGCCGCAAGAATGACCAGGTCGGAGGGCTGCAATCCGGCAAGCAAGGTATCGAGATCTTTAAAACCAGTCGGTACGCCGCGCAACTCGGCATTTGACTTGTGCAGTTTATCCAAGCGTTCCCATGCTTCGCCCAGCGACTGTGTGATCGAAATGAATTTATGAAAGGATGGCGAGTTGGTAACGTCGTATAATTTTTTCTCGGCACGATCGAGCGTCTCGTCGATCTCGGCGCTTTCATCGTATCCGAGGTCGCTGATATGTTCGGCGGCGTCGATGAGTCGGCGCAAGAGAGAGGTCTTTTGTACCAATTCCGCGTAATGTTTGACGTTGGATGCGGACGGCACTCGATTGACCAGTTCGGTGAGCGTGCTTGCGCCGCCGATACGATCGAGATCTTTGGTCGCTTTGAGCCGTGCGCTGACGGAGAGTAGATCGATCGGATCGCTTTTACGGAACAGCTCAAAAACAGCACGATAAATAATTCGATGCTTGTCAACGTAAAATGATTCTTCGGAAACGATATCGGTCACATCGTACATCGTCTCGGGTTTGAGCATGACACCGCCGAGAAGTGCCCGTTCAGCCTCAAGTGCCTGCGGAGGGATACGTAACGATGGTCTAAGAGTTTTATGATGCGTCGTGGCTTCAGACATATGCCTTTTAGTATATCACGCAGCACACTCTAGTCAGTGAGATCAAAGTATTGCACGATGCAGGTACTTGTGCACAGGATATACACGCGACGTTCTTCAGGAATGATCCGTACGGTATGCTACTCTGTACGTAGATGTTCAATTGAACCTGGAGGAATAGCGCTATGGAAAACTCGGCGCGTCGCCTTGATTGGCCGATCATCGGATTGTTTTCGCTCGTGCATCTCGTAGCATTTGGTACGCTTATCTACGCTTTTTTTGTCGAACAGTTTGTATGGCAGACATATGTATTTGCCGTGCCGATGTTTTTTATCTGTCAGATCAGTATTTCATCAGGAATGCATTTGCTCTATGCGCATCAAGGGTATCGGGCAACATATATGCTCCAGTGCTTCTACCTCGTCTTTGCAGCGGCGACGGTACAGGGTACTGCAAACAATTGGGGCATCAAACATAAGCAGCATCATGGGTATGTCGATGGCATACTTGATCCGCACAGTCCGGCGCAAGGCGGCTTTTGGTGGGCGCATATAGGTTGGATGCTCTATCGCGATGTGCCCGAGCCTCCTGCAAATATTCTTGCGGGGTACAGAAGAAAACTTGAACAGTATCCTTTAGTGGGGTGGCAAAGGAGAAACTATGTTTGGCTTGCAGTCGGTATGGGCTTTGTTGTGCCAACTGCGGTAGCGAGCATGTGGGGCGATGCGTTGGGAGGACTGCTGGTAGCCGGCTTCGTGCGTTTGATGTTGCAGTACCATGCGACATGGTCGGTCAACTCCGTCTCGCATGTGTTTGGAGAAAGGCCGTACGAAGGCACTGCGACCGATGGCTATGCGCTCGCAAGACCGCTGACTCCCAAGAAGTTCTTGTTGTGGGCACTGTCCATACTGCTCGCTATCGTGACGGTCGGTGAGTCACTGCATGGCACGCATCATAAATATCCCTATGCCATGCTGGGGCAATACTGGTACTCGGTCAGCCCCTCGAAATGGTTCATCGTGATGTGCCAGTACCTTAGTCTGGCGAGTCACGTGAAGTTCGTTCCGAAAACTGCACGTTGAACACGCAACAGCATGGGAGGGGAAGCGGCATGCGGCCCCTCTTTTTTCTTTTATGCTCTGGTCACCTTCGGGCCTTCAGAGACATCCTCTACCAAGTAGCCTTGTTTTTTGATCTCATCTCGCAGTTCATCGGCTTTTGCCCAGTCTTTTTTCTCGCGCATTTCTTCGCGGGCGATCACCAAAAGCCTCGTCTCTTCGGGAAGGTCTTTGAGCGCTACCACTCTGATGTGGGTTTGCGCGCGCAGTTTCTTTTTATCCTGTATCAAACCCAATCCAAGCACGCGATCGAAATCCAAAAGCGTTGCTTTTTTATTTTTTTCTTCGATATCTTTATCTTTTATGAGTTCCCACATGATCGCGATCGCTTTGGGGGTATCGAGATCATCGTTGATCGCTTCGTGAAAACGGCGGCGATAGGCGATGTCTATTTCGCCACCCTTAAGCGGAAGCAAGGTCTCGACGAAATATCGTTCAAGCCGCGTGTAGGCTTGGGCTGCGGCATCGAGGGCATTCCACGTAAAATTGACGGGCGTTTTGTAGTGCGCGGTCAAAAGCCAATACCGGTAAGCAAGCGGGTCGTACCCGTGTTCGATGAGCTGTCGCAGCTTGATCGTATTGCCGAGCGATTTCGAAATCTTTGTCCCTTCTATATTTAAGAAGGCATTATGCAGCCAGAACCGAACATACTGCCGTCCGGTCGCCGCTTCGGATTGCGCTATCTCGTTGTTGTGGTGTATGGGGATGTGGTCGATACCGCCGGTGTGAATGTCGAATTGTTTGCCGAGGTATTGCATCGACATCGCGGAACATTCGATATGCCAGCCGGGGAAGCCGCGGCCCCAGGGTGCTTCCCATCCAAGCTCATCGTTTCGTTTCCATAATGCGAAATCGTACGGGCTTCTTTTTTCCGGATTTTCTTCGACGCGCGCGCCTTCTTTTTGGCCTTGAAGTTTGATGTTTCCAAGCTTGCCATAATCGGGAAATCGGGCGACGTCAAAATACACGCCATCGCTTGTTTGATAGGCGTATTCTTTTTCCATGAGCGTGGCGATGAGCGCCTTCATGGCTTCGACATGCTCGCTTGCCTGGGGCATCACCTGCGGACGCCTGATGTTGAGCGTCGACATCTCTTGCATAAAAGCATCGGTGTAAAAATCGGCGATTTCTTTCATCGCCTCAAGGGTCTTGGGCTTGCCTTCGCGCGTAAGCGCAAGCGTCATTTTATCTTCGCCCGCATCGGCGTCCGAGATGAGATGTCCCACGTCCGTGATGTTCATCGCTTGTCGTACTTCAAAATCGTTATATTCAAGTACGCGACGAAGCGTATCGGCAAATATATATGCACGCCAGTTTCCGATGGTGACGTAGTCATATACCGTCGGACCGCAGTTGTACATGCCCACATGGTCGGATCGTATCGGTGTGAACCGTTCTTTTTTTCCTGTGAGGGTATTATGAAAAAAAAGCGGCAATTTGGACGCTTCGTCGGAAGAGGCAGTCGAACCAAAAAAGAAGGGAAACATAGGAGGTGAAAAGTTACAGCCAGTGTTTGTGCTTGAAATAGAGAAGACAGAGCATGGCGAGTATGACCATGATGGAGAGGACGATCCAAAAATCGTCGGGCCTGCCGATAAACGGCGCGTTTTGCGTATTCATGCCAAAGACCGATGCCACAAGCGTCATGGGCAGTGTGGCGAATGCCAGGATCGTAAACGTCTTGATCGTCTCATTTTGTTTGGTCGTTAAAAGCGAATTGTTGGTTTCGCGCAGTTCATCGAGCGACGCTATGTGCGTTTCGATGGTGTGCCATACGCGGTAATATTCGCCGACCACACTTCTCGTTTTTCGCGCGAACGCAGTGCCGAAGATGGGCTCGGCCGCTCCCGAAAGGGAATCAAGCATGGTTTTGTGCGGCCCTAATACTTGTTTGAAACGCAACAGGTCGCGCCCAATGAGCGAAAGGGAAAGTACCATTTCTTTTTCGTGTCCGTCAAAGACATCTTCCTCCGTATATTTGAGCCGATCTTCGATATGTTCAAGTTCGTGGCCGATCGATTCATAGAGCGTTGAAGTCATGTGAAAGAATAAATCGCCAGCGTGTCCCCATGTTGCGCCATTATCGATGATCGAGTTGGTTTCAAATATGCGTGAAAACGTATGGAGCGGGTCGATACTGTCGTAATGTGTCGTAACCATCCAATCCTTACCAACTACGAAGTCGATCTCCTGAGGGGTGCTGTCGGCGTGCGAATGTTTGATAACGGGGAAATGAAGTACTAAATAAAAATAACCATTCTCCACGTCGATGCGTGGGCGCAAGGTCGGTGCAAGCAATTCTTCGGCGATAAGCGGGTCGATGCCCAGTTCATCCATGACGGTGCGCACCTCTTCTTGCGAGGGTGATTCAAGATCGATCCACGTCAACTTCTGATAGGTATATCGATGTATCATATGTTTAGTATACCAGACCATTGTTTTGCTCTCAAAAATACCAAGATAGCAATGTATTGACATATTTATTTTTATATAGTACATTAAAATCTGGAGGTGGTCTATGTCAGATAAACATTCTCGGGCCGGTGGAAAATATAGCGGTAACCACACGACCCTTATACCAGCCGCAGCTGCAGTGTGCGACATTGCACATGCGTGTCATCACGTAACACGAATCTCGCCGGGGTTCATCAAAACCGGCCTTCGGGCGGTTGGTGGACGACGCGTCAAGATTGTTCGTGACGAAGCGTCGATTCTTCTGTCAATAAGAGGCAACATTTCTCATCAAGAAGTGTATGTCTATGCCGACAATGTGCAGGCCGCGATGCTTGTAATAGCTCGTGGTGCGCGGAATGAAAACTTTCATGTTTCTTTCGGTAAAGGCAGAGAGGAGTAGTGGAAATGTCGAACGTATTGGAAGTTGCTGAGGTCTCCGAGCGGCCGTCGATTGTCGTCGTAAGCCGCACCCTGCTCTGGCAGGGTGGAGTCGTCGAGATCAAGGTGTCTGCTAATGCTACAGAATTTTGGTTCATAACACAGGAAGGTGAAGCGATCCAAGGTTTACAGTTTAGTCGTGGTGTAAGGAGTGGCCATATCAACTGCTTCTTGCATACTGACGAGATGTCCCTCCGTGGGAAGAAAATTGTCGCAAGTGTTGCGGTGTGGAAGAAGAAACTGAACGACGGTCGGGAATTTCTTTATCTCGACTTTCATCAGACCAGAGCCGAGGTCACTCACACTCTCGTCGTCATGCCCGGCAAGCCGGATGCAGCGACGATTCCGGACAGAGGTCTCGTCTTTGAAACCCTCGACACCTCGACCTCGATCCGCTTCGGTTCGTGGGTACGGTCGGTAGGTACGGTCATTCTTTCTCCCGTTGAGGAGAAGGCTGTGCCAGAGGTCGACTCGGAGCCGTTTGTCAAGCAAACCCCGCCGAATGCTGTTCGTAAGAGCACTGGTGATCCCAAACTCGATGAATATATCGACAGCGGCTGGGAAATTACCAAAGACAACGGGGTTACGGCGACGCTCACTAAAATAAAAAAGGGTAAACCGGCAGAGATGGTCTACTACCGCCCGAACCCAAAGAAAAACAACGGTAAACGCAAATAGTCCCTGTTTCCCAATGAATAAAACTCAGAGCCCGTTTAAGGATGATAACCTTGCGGGCTTTTTCTTTGACCTGTTTGTTTTCTTACGCTATCATATACACAATGCGTATATTTTCTAACGTCGGCCTTACGCTTGCGCTTATCGGTGCGTCGTTTCTCGTTGGCTTTGCCGTGGGAGGACGGTCGCATGCGGAAACCATAGCGGGCGCAACGCTTGACGGTTCGCCGCAAAATGTCGACCTTTCGTCGGTGTGGAAAGTGTGGAGCATCCTCAATGACCGTTTCGTCGCGACCGCGTCGTCGACGCGTATCAACGACCAGGAAAAAGTGTATGGCATGATCGAAGGACTCACGAAAGCATATGGCGATCCGTACACTGTTTTTATGCCGCCACAAGATGCCGCCATGTTTGACGAAGAGATCAGCGGTGCGTTTGGCGGTGTCGGCATGGAGATCGGTGTGCGCGACGACCTTATCACCGTTATTGCGCCGCTCAAAGGTACTCCTGCAGCGGCGGCAGGTATTCTCACGGGCGACGTTATCATCGAGATCAATGGTACATCGACCGGCGATATGTCCGTCGATGAAGCGGTAAAAAATATCCGCGGTCCCGTCGGTACTAAAGTGATATTGACCATCGCGCGCAAAGGAGAGAAAGAGCTGCTGACCAAGACCATTACGCGTGACTCTATCCAAATACCGACGATGGATACCGAGCTGCGTCCTGACGGCATTTTCGTCATGCATCTCTACAATTTTGGCGCAACGGCGCCCAGTGAAATGCGCAAGGGACTCAAGCAATTTTTGCAAAGCGGTTCCACCAAGCTCATCCTCGACCTGCGCGGCAATCCCGGCGGTTACTTGGAGGGCGCTGTCGATATCGCAAGCTGGTTTTTGCCCGCAGGCAGCGTCATCGTGAGTGAAGATTTTGGCGGTAAGGAAACTCCCAACATCCATCGAAGTAAAGGCTATAATATCTTCAAAGATAATTGGAAGATGGTAGTGCTCGTCAATGAAGGTTCGGCATCCGCATCCGAAATCCTTGCAGGAGCGCTGCAGGAACACAAACGTGCCGTATTGGTAGGCACGAAAACCTTTGGCAAGGGCTCGGTACAAGAATTGATCAAGATCACCCCTGACACCTCGCTGAAAGTCACGATTGCACGATGGTTGACTCCCAACGGTATCTCGATCTCGCAAAACGGATTAACGCCTGATATCAAAGTTGAGCGAACACCCGAACAATATTTGTCGGGGGAAGACCCGCAACTCGATGCAGCCGTGTCGTATTTATTGAAAAAATAAACGTAATAAAAACGTATACTATGAAAGTCATTCTTTTGCGGGATGTTCCGAAAGTGGGGAAAAAATACGATGTGAAAGACATTGCCGATGGCTATGTACGCAACTTTCTCTTGCCGCGCCGTCTTGCCGAGATCGCAACACCGCAACGCATCAGCGAATTGGCCGTCATGCAACAAAAAAACCAAGACATGCAAGAGCGCAATGATGCACTTTTGAGAGATGCGATCAAAGCGCTCGATGACGTCACGGTAACCGTGATCGCCAAAGCCGATGAGCGCGGTCATCTTTTCAAAAAATTACGTGCAGCCGATGTTATACGGGTTCTCAACGAAAAAAGCGCACTTCCTCTTGAAGAGAACATGCTGGTGCTCGATGGGCCAATTACGACAGTCGGCACGCATCGCTTGACGGTATCGGCTGCAAAAACAAACGCGACATTTACCCTTGCCATTGAACGGGAAGGGTAGTTAAGAAAAAATGATCTCAGGATAACAGGCGATCGTATATCCTATGAGGCAATAGAGACGTCGGCAACCTTTTTGGTGGTCTTGGTGCCGTCGAAGCGGGTCTTGCGCTGGGTACGGAAAGAAACGACGCCTTCTTTGGTGGCATAGAGCGTATAGTCATTGCCGGTTTTGACGTTCTTGCCGGCAAGGATGCGGCTACCGCGCTGACGGACAATGATCGCCCCAGGGGTTGCCTTTTCGCCTGCATACAACTTAATGCCGAGGTATTTCGGCTTGGAATCGCGTAGGTTTTTCGCTGTTCCTCCTGCTTTCCTATGTGCCATGGTATTGTGGTGTCCGCTCTGGTAATTTCAGAGTCGTGACTCTATAATGCAAATAATGGATCAGACCAACAGGATAGCAAACTTTTTTCAATCTGACAAGGGTACGGTGGTATTGGCGGTTCTGGCATGCGTCCTCGCATCAGGCTCTTTTCTATTGGGCAGGCTTTCTCTGGCGGGGGAGGCGCATCGCGATATCGTGGTCGAACATACGGAGCCTGCTGCACAGGTAGCATCGGCGATAGAGCAGACTCCAAACGAAGCATCGGTACCGCGCGCGGCGACGAGCACATCTCCAAAAACTTCCGGCAAGTATGTCGCATCGAAAACGGGAGCAGCATACCATTTTCCTTGGTGTTCCGGCGCTAAACGTATCAAAGAAGAAAACAAGATATATTTCGATACCAAAGAAGCTGCGGAGCAGGCGGGATATCATCCTGCAGGTAATTGCAAAGGATTATGATCATCGTAGACGTTGAGGCATCCGGTACCGATTACGCGCGACATTCGATCGTGTCGTTGGGTGCGCTTGAATTTGAACGTCCCGACAACCGACTGTACCTCGAGTGTCAGATATGGCACGGCGCGCACATCTCTGACGAAGCGCTGGCCGTGTGCGGGTACAGCAGGGAAGAAGTAACCGATCCCAACAAGATGACCGAAGGAGAACTCGTCCGTAATTTCCTCGGTTGGATGGAAACGATCGAAGATCGCACGCTTGCCGGTCAAAATGTTTCGTTCGATCGCGACTTTTTGCGTGCGGCTGCGTTGCGGGAACATCTCGAATGGCCGTTTGCATACCGTACAATCGACACGCATACGCTGGCATATATGCATATGACGCAGCGGGGCATCCTTGTGCCGCATGAAAAACATCATAGTGCACTCAATCTTGATGCAGTGCTCAACTATGTCGGTATTCCCGACGAGCCTGAGCCGCACAATGCGCTCACGGGCGCGCTCTCGCATGCCGAAGTGATCTCGCGCTTGCTGTACGGAAAAAACTTGCTGCCCGAGTTCGATGCGTATGCCCTCCCGGAGACGGCACATCTTATGCACAACCCATGACGATGCCGTTGCCTGAGCGTGCTATAGTATCAAAAATATGAGCATTATCATACACGACAAACTTCCTGACCCGGCAAAAACGGTGGCATGGCATCTTTCCAGTATCTTGAGCGACCAGGGCGAACGCCCGACCATGCTCTTGTTTTCCGGCGAGCCGAGCTTTGAAGTGTTGCAGCACATCAACATCAAGAAACTCCCCAAGCATCTTACCGTATCAGTGCTCGATGAGCGGTTCGACGGGCGCAACAGCCTGTTTACCCGCTTGGCGGACAAGTTGTTTTATAAGCAAGCGCGCGATGCGGGAGTCGTGTTTGTCGATTCGCGCAGACAGCACGACGAAACTCTCAAAGCGATGGGCGAGCGGCACGACAAGATCCTGAAAGATTGGCGTGCGCGTTATCCCGATGGACACGTTGTCACGCTGCAAGATATCGGCAATGACGGACGGATCGCGGGTATTGTCGGTAAGACTATGAAAACCGGCGAATTTCTGGGCGTGTTTGAGGACCAGATGATCTGGGCAATCGGCTATCATCTTCTTCCTAAGCAAAGCGAAGTACTCGACCGCATGACGGTCACGCTTTCGTTTCTGCG
>CAZWIY010000021.1:0-11118 GCA_964634575.1 uncultured Candidatus Saccharibacteria bacterium
CACACCACAGTCGTTGAGTGGAAACACGATGACCGCCCGGCTCGACCACACTGGTGATGGACGACTGTACCTCCCCCCCACCACGCAACTCACCCAAGGCAATGACGGATCATTTACTCTCACGCCCTCATCTGACACCGATACACAGTTCCTGCTCGATATTGGCGGTTATGCACGCAAGACACTTGCTCTGACAACACCAACAACGCTCCAATACGAAGCAGCGAAACCATTTACCAATATCGTGCAAAACCCTTCATTTGAAGACGGGTTTTGGCAAACGGAAGTGGGTGACTGCAATGCCTATGACGATACACCCATCCTTGCCATGAGCACCACATCAACCGCGCACCGTGGCACAGCGGCACTTGAACTTTCAGCAACACGACACACCGCATGCACCAACCAAAAAGTTTCCGTTGAAGGCGGGCATCATTATCTCTTTTCATTCGCCTATCAAAGTTCTGATGCAAAAGAGGCGGGGTACTACATAGGCTACACGATCATGACGCCCGACGGGTCGACGACGACCAGCATGAGTGAAAAAACCGCCGTCAAAGACGATCAGTGGCAGACATTTCGCAAGATCATTGACGTACCCAAGGATGCAGTGAGTGCAGCGATATATTTCTACTCGTTCGCAAAAGACGACGCGACGCCCATCGTCACACGATACGACGACGTGAGCCTCGTCGAATTGCCCGACGATATCTTTGACTACTGGCTCGTCGCACGCCCCGAGCCGACCTTTGTAGAACCGCGCGACGTGACGTTTGACATCGTCAGCCCGACGAAAAAACTCATCCATATCAAAGGCGCGACGACTCCCTTTTATCTCGCGATGAGCGAAAGTTATCACCCGCAGTGGCAACTTGAGATGAACAATGAAAAAGTAAACGGCATATTGCGCAGTTGGATACCGTGGATAACGCCCGATCGCATTCCCGACGAGATGCATTTCGAGCTCGACGGCTTCCTCAACGGCTGGTACGTGGACACCGCCGCGCTCTGTGCCAACGGACAAGCGGCATGCGTCAAAAACAGCGACGGTTCGTACGATATGGAAATGGCCGTCGAATTTTTCCCGCAGCGATGGTTTTATGTCGGACTTATCATTTCCGGCACGACGCTTATAAGCTGCATCGGCTACTTGGTGTACGATACCGTACGCCGTCGCAGAAAAACAAAACATGACACATCGTATGCTGGGCAACAATAACCGACAACGCACGATACGCATCATCGCCGTCGCGATGATCCTTGCGCTGTGGTTTTGGACGAGCGCGACGACGGCATTTTTCTGGACGATATTTTTGATATGGGCGGCGTGGCGACTCGACGCGCGCTGGGTCGGCATCGTAGCGCTCATGCTCTTGATCGTGCTGCCGATACTGCTTGCCCTGGGTCAAGACGTATGGGCGGAATTGCTGGCGGTGTACGTGTACTTTCTGATGACGATCACGGTCGCCCTGCAAGCGATCGACCTTTTCTTAACGCGAAAAAATATATGACGTCGTTGCGACGACATGCGGTACCGCTGTTTTTCGGAGCATTGACCTTCCTCATGATGGGCCCGATGCTCGTGCCCGGCTACCTTTTGACCCTGGACATGCCCTGGACGCCGACCGTGCCGCTCGTGTGGAGCACGCAAGGCTTCAATAATTCCTTGCTCGTGTATGCGCTCTTGCACGCGCTCTCGTGGACGATGCCTTCATGGCTGGTACAAAAATGCCTCCTTACCGCGATCGTATTTTTGCTGTTCTACATACCATGGCGATGGTTGCCGCTCATCCCACCCGGCGCGGCACGCGTCGGTGCGGCGATGCTCTACGCGCTCAACCCATTTGTCTATGCACGGATGCTTGCCGGCCAATGGACGATCCTCCTGGCTTACGCTTTGCTGCCACTTGCGATGCACGCGCTCCTGAAACTCATCGAGACGCCCAACAAACGCACCGCACTGCGCTGCGCTGCGGCATTGGCGTTGCTGAGCTTGGGAGCGATCCACTACACGTACCTTCTATTGCTTGTCATGCTGCTCTTGGTAAGTATCTATGCCGGCGTGCATGTCGGCAATAAAAAGTATCGCGCCGCGGCGCACGTCGCCGGGTGGGCCGGCGTAGGTATCGTGCTGTTTGCGCTTGCAAGCACGTATTGGCTCGTGCCGGCACTGTTGCGCACCGCTCCCAGAGAGCAAGCCTTCGACATGGCCGATGCCACGACGTTTGCCGCGGCGCAAAACGAGCGCACGCCGGCGACACTCAATGTCCTGGGCCTCGGCGGCTTTTGGGGCGAGCAGCAGGCATGGCGGTACTATTTCCTGTGGCCGCAAGATACGCGGTTGTTTTGGAGCGCCGCGTTCCTCATTGCGCTCATCATGCTCTACGGCCTCTGCGCCGGCGTGCGCGATCCTCAGCTGCGCCGCGGCACGCTCATGATGCTGGGTCTGGGCATCATCGCATACGTCACCGCGCTGGGCGCGGCGCAAACGCCTTTATACGCCAGCAACGCATGGCTCTATCAGCACCTTCCCGGATGGAACGGCCTGCGCGACAGCCACAAGATCGCGGCATTTCTGTCGCTTGCATATGCCGTGCTCTTTGGCATCGGCATCTCGCACCTGCTCGGGCGAATGCGGAAAAAAATATACGTCACGTTGTGCATCGCACTGACACTTCTTTTGCCCATAGTCACGGGCATGTATCAGTGGTGGGGGTGGCACCACCAACTACAGCCGGTGTGGTATCCGCAGGGGTGGTACGACGTGCAAGCAGCGCTCGCGCAGACGCCCACGCAGGAAAAAGTGCTGGTGCTGCCGTGGCACCAATACCTGTCGCTGCCGTTTGCGCATCAGCTCCTGGTCGCCAACCCCGCACCGGCATTCTTTGGACCCGACCGCATCATCGCATCGAAAGACAGCGAGATCGGCACCGTCGTCCCGACATACGACGACACGACCCTGCGACAGCTCGATGCGCTCGTCCAGTCTGCCGCACAGCACCCCCACGACCTGCCGGAGCGGCTGCGCGGCTATGGCATCGGTTATCTGCTCGTCATCGCGCCACCGCAGACCGGCACCGACGACGCGCAAACCATCGCAGCGTTTACCGCCCTGACGTCGAAACAAGAACGATACGGCGACCTCATGCTGGGCACCCTCAAAGAAGGCAGTAAATAAAACTTGACTTATTGTCAATAATTTGTTTATATATAGCCCTATGCAAGCTGTCATATTAGCCGCAGGCCGTGGCACGCGCATGCTGCCCTTGACCGAAACGACTCCCAAGCCGCTCATCAAAGTGGCTGACGAGCCGCTGTTGACGCACATCATGCGCAACCTTCCCGACACGGTCGATGAGGTGATCTTGGTGATCGGCCACTTGGGCGAGCAGATCCTGGCCCATTACGGAAACGAGTTTGAGGGGAAACGACTGGTATACGTATGGCAGGAGCGCGCGACCGGTACCGCCGATGCGCTCAACCTCACCCGCGATCTGGTCAAGGGGACGTTTTTGTTGCTCTTGGGAGACGACATCGTCGGCAAGGAAAGCCTTACCCAAGCGACGGCGCACGGACTCGCCGTGTTGGGTTTTGCGCACGACGAGCCGCAGCACTTCGGCGTGATCCTGACCGACCAAGACGACAATCTCGTCGAGATCATTGAAAAGCCGGAAAACCCACCGGGCAATCTCATCAACACCGGCTCGATGGTGCTCGATTCGCGTATTTTCGAACTCATCAAACCGACGCCGAAAGATCATGAAAACTGGCTCACCTGGTATATTACCGATCTCGCAAAAGAACGGCCGGTAAAAGTCATACGCCAGAAAGAATGGTGTCCGGTCGGTCGCATACAAGACATACCGCGTGCGGAATCATTTCTGCGCACGCGGCTTGCCTCACAATAATAGTCGGGAGTGTCGGCGTTTAACCAAAACGCGAGAAGATGCCACTCAAAATATCGCGCACGTAATCACGGATATTCACGCCGCGCGGACACTGACCGTTTGCACCGGGGTACACGGCCTGATGGTTTGCGATCCATCGGTCGGCAACCTGTCGGGGTACCGTCACCTTAACGTACGGCAAGAAACGTGAACCGGTCGCATGGCATACTTCGACGCGACCGCCGCCGTAGCCGCTTCCCTGCACTCGTCCAAAGAAATCGTCAGCATTGCTTTGTGCAAATACCGTCCCCCCGAACGGAGCGGCAATGAGCAATCCTGCGAACATGATGGTTGCTGTCTGTTTGATCATACGTACATGATTATGATAGCAATGAATTGAGTATAGCACATATTTCTGAATATGCCGTGAAGTATATCACCAGGTGATCGGTTGTTTTCCGTGTTCTTCAAGATATTCATTTGCGCGGCTGAAATGTTTACATCCGAAAAAGCCGTGGTCTGCTGAAAACGGCGACGGATGCGCCGCCTCAAGCACGAGATGTTTGCTGCGGTCGATCACCTTCCCTTTCTCTTTGGCATAATTGCCCCACAACATAAAAACAAGGTGCTCCCGCTCGTCGGACAGCGCACGCACTGCGGCGTCAGTAAAGCGTTCCCAACCTTTGCCTTGATGCGAACCGGCCTTGTGTGCCCGTACCGTCAGCGTGGCATTTAACAGCAGCACTCCTTGCTCCGCCCATCGCGAGAGATCGCCATGATGATCTATTTTCTTTCCAAGGTCGGATTCGATCTCTTTAAAGATGTTTTGAAGCGAAGGCGGCACCCGCACCCCTTCGTTTACCGCAAAGGCAAGACCGTTGGCCTGCCGCGGGCCGTGGTAAGGGTCTTGGCCCAGTATCACCACCTCGACCGCATCGAACGGACACAGGTCGAATGCGCGAAAAATATTTTTCGGATTGGGATATACCGTTTCTTTTCCATATTCATCGTGCACGAAGCGCGACAAGGTACGAAAATACTCCTCATCAAATTCATGAGAAAGATGCGTCTTCCACGTCGGCTCGATTTGCACGCTCATTATGTGTATACTAAACGCATGGATCCGCATCTGCAAGAGAGGCTCGACGACATAGACCGCAAGCTCGACGCGGTCTATCGCTCGGCAGAAAAAACGCGCCGCTACATTTGGACATTTGTGGTGATCTCCGTCATTGCGCTTGTGCTGCCGCTTATCGGCATGGTGTTTGCCATCCCCGCATTTCTCAATACGTATTCATCGATACAGGATTTGTAGCACCGTTTTATTTGGGCATGCGCAGTATGTGTGCTACAGTAACTGCACATGTCGAGTCTTATTGATATCATCGTAGCCTTTGGCTACATCGGCGTTTTCGTGACCATTTTTGCCGAGTCGGGCATTTTGGTCGGTTTCTTTCTCCCGGGCGATTCCCTGCTCTTTACCGTCGGCTTACTCGCGTCGCAGGGGTATTTCAATATCGCGGTACTGACCGCGCTCGTCGTTGCAGCGGCGATCTTAGGCGACAACTTCGGCTATTGGCTCGGGTGGAAATTCGGCCCGAAAGTGTTTAACAGAAAAGATTCATTCTTTTTCAAAAAAGAATACGCCGATCGTGCTGAAGCGTTTTATGCCAAGCATGGCAAGAAGGCGATCATCATGGCTCGCTTTGTACCCATCATCCGCACGCTCATCCCGATCACGGCCGGCATCGGCTCGATGCGTTATCACACATTTCTTTTGTACAATATCATCGGCGCAACACTATGGGGTGCAGGCGTAACGCTCCTTGGCTACTTTTTAGGCACGCAGTTCCCGTGGACGGAAAAGTATCTTGAATACATTATCATCGCCATCGTACTGACGTCATTTTTACCCGTGGTGATCGACATCCTGCGTTCGCGCATGCGCAACAATACTCCGTCTATTTCGTAATATACAAACGCGAAAGCCCCAGCATTCTACTGAGGCCTTGAGACTTTGCGGTGCTCGTTTTATATCTTTTTTATATCTTACTGTAACTCCTCACGGGTTGCGAGGATGATATACCTATCGAAGAACGCCTCCACCCCAAGCAAAGCACGTGCTGGAGATAAATATTCTGTCGAATATTCATTGGTACCATAACGAACACTTGTGCATCCATCCCCTCTCACCACGCATGTGATGAAGTGGATGGATTTTTGATCTTCCCACATCAAAGCTGTGAATAGCAGCTCGCCGTCGATAATATTGCATTCGAATGTAATGTGGGTAAAAAGTCCCCGCGCCCTTTCCGACGCAGCCAAACGCCCATTGACTTCGCCAAGCGCAAAACTGATTTGCGCTACGGCATCCAAAAACAAGCTCGTCCGCGTTTCGTTTTCCACCATTTTTCTTTACTCCTACAAAAGTTAAAAGTGAATGTTTATGGGGAGAGTAGCTTCTGATACCAAACACACTTTATCACTAAAATATAAATATGTCAATGCTTATACTGCATTAACAGCACTAAAATGCGAAAGCCCCAGCATTTCTGCCGGGGCCTTGAATGTGAGCGCCTACGAGCGCTTAGGACGCTGTTTCGTGGAAATAGAGAAAGAGATAGTTGTCCACGATTCGACGGATATGCTCGGCAGCTTCTTGAGCAGTGTGGACTTGTGGCTGTCTGAAATGAGACAGTCTGCTTTTTAAGGACACGGTCCCATTCAGGCCAACAGTGGCCAGAACTAAGGCCTGAGGCATTTCATCGCCAGCGCCACACTGGACAAGAAGACGCGGTCCATCCTCTGCGTCCGGATCCACGCTTACTGTCATGAGTACATCTGGTACGAGACAGAGTCGGTGCCCAGAACGGATTTCTTCATTCCAGATAGCGACAGTTGCCGCCACCGAGGTCGCCAATTTGAGGAATTCCCGCAGCTTTAATAGCTGCTGGTCGTACTCCTCTCTTTCTGCCTTCCATCGAACAGCCATCTGTCGCTCGCGGCGATTCGCCACATCGAGCAAGTGAGCGAACCAAACAAGCACGATAACAATTAGGCCTAAAATGGCTAGGCCCAGATATTCGACCATGCGATACCTCCAAAGCTAGAGTTTAGACACGAAGGTACTGACTTTTGATACCGAGCACATTGTATCACTGAAATCTAAATATGTCAATATGTGGTATTTGACCTTTTGCTCAATGTATGAGATTCTTGCTTGGTCTTACTACATATTTATTTTCTATGTCCAATTTCAAAAAAACCAAAATCGTCGCCACGCTCGGACCTTCGTGCTCGGACGAAAAAACCATGACCGCCATGGTAAAGGCAGGTATGAACGTCGCGCGGGTCAACTTCTCGCACGGCTCGCATGAAGAAGCCCGAGCGCTCATCGAAACCATGCGGACTGTTTCAGAAAAAACGAAAACGCCCGTTGCAATACTGCAAGACCTCTGCGGCCCCAAGATCCGCATCGGAGACTTCGTCGACGGCGCGATCACGCTCAAGAAAGGCGCGACATTTACGCTTACTGCAAAAAAAGTGCCCGGCACCGTCGAGCGCGTGTACCTCAACTACGGCAAACTTCCGCGTGAAGTGAAAAAGGGACAAGATATTCTTTTAAACGACGGCAAAGTGCGTCTGCATGTCGAGAAAACCACGCCGACCGACATCGTCACGACCGTGGTCGTCGGGGGGATGATCCGCAGCCGCAGAGGCGTCAACGTGCCGGGTGCCAACCTCTCGATCCCTGCCATCACCGCAAAGGACAAGCTCGATATCGTATTTGGCAAAGAAGTCGGCGTCAATTTCGTCACGCTTTCGTTCGTACGACACGCGCGCGACATTGAAAACCTGCGCACGCTTTTGGGAGACACGGCACGCGAAGTCGGCATTATCGCAAAGATCGAAACGACACAGGCAGTCGAACACATCGACGCGATCATCGCGGCAGCAGACGGCATCATGGTGGCTCGCGGCGACCTGGCGATCGAGATCCCCAAAGAAGAAGTGCCGATCGTGCAAAAAACGATCATTCTCAAATGCAATCAGGCCGGTAAGCCGGTCATCACCGCAACCCAGATGCTCGACTCGATGAAAGAGCATCCGGTGCCCACGCGCGCAGAAGTGAGCGACGTTGCCAACGCGATCTTTGACGGAACCGACGCAGTCATGCTCAGTGACGAGACAGCAGTAGGTGCAAACCCGGCACTTGCGATCGAAACCATGGCCGGCATCGCGCGAAAGATCGAAGCGAGCAGCCTCTATCGCGACGAATATTACAGCCGCGTACATGCTTCACAAAACGGCGTCGATGCGGTGACGAGCTCCATCGTGCGTACCGCGCATACGACGCGCGCGCAAGCGATCGTCGCGTTTTCCGAGTCGGGTTATACTGGTCGCCTCGTCGCCCGGCATCGCCCCGAACAACCCATCATTGTTTTGACACCGCACAAAAAGACCTTCTTCCAGTCGCTGCTCAACTTCGGCTGCTATCCGCACGACGCGCCGATCGTCACCTCTATCGAAGAAGCCATCAACCTTGCAAAGAAAGCGCTCAAAGATTATGGGTTTGGCAAAAAAGGCGACACGTTCGTCCTCGGCGCAGGTCTCCCCTTGGGCAAGAGCGGCCCCACCAACACGATGCTGATCGAGCAGGTGTAATCATTACATCACAAAATACTCCTTCCACTTTTTGTAGAGCGCGGCGGTGGCTTTGATGTCGCGTACGTTGTAGCGGGCGATGTCGGTGAAGCGTTTTTCGTCAAACAACATCTTAACGTCATCGCCCGAGACGCCATCGGCTTTTGGACTGTCGATACCAAACGCACGACACCACATATGGAGGTTGCCGGGCTTTCTCACTGCACTGTAAAAAGAAAGTTGGTCGAAAAGATCGACATGCTTGGCGTCATACTTTTGACTGCCAAGATAGCGGTTAGACATGAGGTCCTTGCTGGGCTTTACACCCTGCACCGCGCTGCGCACCATCAGAAATGGCACGTCGAACGCGCGGCCGTTGAACGTCACGAATGTCTGGTACTGTTTTGCTCCCTCCCAAAATTGCTGGAGCATGTCTTTTTCGGAAAGCGGCTTGAACTTGATGCCGTTTTCTTCAAACTCTGCAAGCGTCTCGCCGGGCGCTTGAAAATACACGCACCCTTTGTCTTTCTCAAGGTCGAGTACGCCGATCGCGACGATCGAGCCGGTCAGGGGCGAAAACCCGAGACCATCTTTGAGTTCAGCTAACTGCGCTTCGTATTCGGAATCTGCCAGCGACTGCTTTTTGAGCCACCACGTCATGATCTCCTTGGTGGTCTCGTCCATCGCATCGAAGTCTTCACCGACCGTTTCTATGTCAAATACAAGTGTAGGCATGCAGTGAGTGTAGCAAGTTGAAGATGAGTAGTCCAGATTATAAGTCAAACTTGACTTATAATGATCATTAGGTATATAATGTAGCCATCACCAATAGAAAGTTAGCCCTGCAAGGTTTCGTCCTTGTGGGGCCCTTTCTTTTTATATGCCAGCTTCTGTTCCAGATCATTCATGTACCGTGAGTATGGACGAAAGATATCCCACTTAAGAAGTGCGGAATACTTTCTACGATTAGGGATAAGCAATGCCTCAAGTTTGCCTTGCTCATGCAGATATTGAGCAAGGCAGTAGAAATCACCATCACCCGTTGCAATCACCGCACGTTCATAATTTGAAAACTCAATCATAGTATGAAGTACGGCACGTGCATCTGCTGCTTTATCTTGAGCGTTGAATTAGAAAGTCACACGCAACTCACCTACTATAATGACAATTCAGCAACTTTCTTCCACGTGGCTTCGTCGAAGACCGCGATCTTGCTGTCGCCGATGACATAGAGATAGTTGTCGATATATACAGCGCGCCGAACGGTATAGTCGCTATGCGTTGCCTTGAGCGTAAGATTCCCATTTTCATATGAGAAGATGTAGCCGCCATTGCTGCCGGGGATAAAGAAGACGGCATGCAACGGGTCGCGCAAGAATGCATGATGGTTTTGCTCGACTTCCGTCCAACCTTCTTTGAGGGTGTATTTCGATTTTTCAATGGGATTATTCGGATCGGTTACATCGAAGACAGAAAGTTTCACTTGTGCGCCGTCCCGTCCGACACCGAGTACGAGCGTATCAGAGAGCGGTTCGAGATACGCGCTATAGCCGGGGATCTTGAGTTGCCCTGTCATCTTTGGCGCGGTTGGCACGGAAAGATCGAGAACATAGAACGGATCGGTCTGTCGAAATGTCACAAGATAGCCGCGCGGCCCGATAAAGCGTGCAGCATAGACGCGTTCGCCCTCAAAGCCAAGATCAGTGATACTGCCAAGCGTCTTGAGATTCTGATCAAGCACGTAGACATCATTTTTCGTTTTACCGCCACCCATGCCCCACTGATCACCCACCGTCACTGCAACGCGAAGGTTGCCTTGATGTTCATCAAGTGAGAATTGATTGAGGAGATGGCCAGGAATGTTCCCCGTCGCGGCAATAGTCAGAGTGGAGAGCGGAATACGCGCAATGACCGAACGATCGAGGTCGCGCGCCCGCGCATCGAGGTACGACGAAAGGCGGTTTTGTATTTCGTTGTCAAACTTGAGACGCGCATCAGCGGTCATGCCCGCTGTCGCTGCATTGACTGCGATTTGCGCTTCGTTGAGCTTGGACGCACTACTGATATCGTACGAATTGATGGTCTGTATGCGTGCGATCGTTGCTGCAGGCAAGAAGTCGGTGAGTTTGGTGAGATAGAAATCGATGAGTACGCCGGTCATTGCCGTCTGCGAACGATACGTGAGATAGATGTTGTTTTCAGAAACAGACACGACGGTGTTGTTGTTATCACCCGCTATCGTGAACTTGTTTGTTGCAGCACCAGTTACAGGGTCAATCGAAGAAATAGTGTAAAGCGTGTTGGTGGGCTCAATCTGATTAGGTACCCATATATCAGTACATGCAATCGGGAGACTGATTCCACTCTTTGTCATAGGTACGACAGGACATGGGCTTGATTGGTTGATCCACGTATTGGTGACCAAATATATTGTCCCGTCTTTGAGTCTTGAAGTAACGATAGCGGCGTTATCACCGATTGCAAACGACCACTTCTTCACCGACCTTTTCGGATCGGAAATGTCGTAGCCGACAATGTTGGGTTGCGAGAAGATCACGAGTATCTTTTTGTCTTTGACCAGAAGCAT
>CAZWIY010000022.1:0-10892 GCA_964634575.1 uncultured Candidatus Saccharibacteria bacterium
CTGCTGCTCGCGAAGATGGTAAACATAAAATGTTGTGGGGTGTTGTGGCACTCTTCGTCATCGTCTCCATCTGGGGCATTGTTGGTTTCTTGGGGGGACTCCTTGGTATCGGCCAAGGGGGTACCGCACCAGTCCCTGGTGTTGCTAATGAACAAGGAGGAGCTGGCAACGATCCAACAGCAATTAATCCTAACTAGTTGATGTATGCCATCAAACAACCCTCCAAATGGAGGGTTGTTTGCATGACGGGGGTGATCGTGATGTACACAGATAAAATATGGACTATTTTACTAATGCGTTGGTACAAATTAAATCATTGATCAACGTCGCTATCCCCTTGGCGGTTGCATGCGCAGTTTTGTTTTTCTTTTGGGGTATGGCCCTGTACATATTACGCGATGATCCGCGTACCAGGGAAGAGGGTAGAGGTAAAATGCTTTGGGGTGTGATCGCGATTTTTGTTATCGTCTCCATCTGGGGCATTGTTGGTTTCTTTGGAAGAATACTCGACATCGGTCAAGGAGGCATCGGTGCGGTACCGGGTATTGATAATCCGTTATAATATAACTCTATGAACGCAGTCGCAGATTTCGTCGCAAAAGTCAATAACGCCATCATCAATCCCTTGTTGGCACTTATTTTCGCAGCAGCACTTCTCTATTTTTTGTGGGGTGGTTTTGAGTTCATCACCAATGCGGACAATGAAAAAGGTAGGGAAACCGGCCGCCAACACATGCTCTGGGGTGTGGTCGGGATGCTCATCATGGTGTCGGTGTTTGCCATCTTGCGCCTCTTTCTTTCGACCTTTGGCGTCACCAATGCCGACTTGCCCACCCAACTGCCATTTCGGATATAAAAAAGTGAAAGTATACATAAAAAAAGAGGCTGCCCTCCTCATGGAGGAGGAAAGCAGCCCCGCGGGTACATGCGCACAACATTGTCGCGCTCACCCGCAATGACATACACAGAACCTTGTTGTCCCACCATGTTGTATACAAGGGTGGGCTCTCTTTCCGCAGAGATCGGTAATACATACCACATGCCGGGTGCCATCGTGACGATCTTAAGACCCCTACTGGTCACTTTTGGAAACGACCAGCCGGGTACGGGAGCACACGCGGTCAGAGGCACTCCATCTGGCGCACCAAAGGAAGCGTATAGCTTTACCTCTACTTCTGGTCGCGGGTGGTGCAGTTTGCCAAGCTGTTGGGTGGCGAAATCATGTGCCTCACCTTCCAACCTGCGCCACCCCAGATCACTTTCTGTGACCTGGGCGACAATCACCATTGCTTCGCCGTTGTTTAGTGGCGGCAAGTGATGGGGTTTTTCAGCTCCTGCATGACACAGGCGGACGAGTGTTCCGTTTACCCATGTCGCGGCTTTTTCCGTGCACCCCGACGTTGAAAAGGTTGGTATTCCTCCGCCACGGTAGCACAAAAATCCGATGATGAGTGCAATTAGTGCCAGGCCGAAAAATGACCCACCCACTCCACCTTTTGATTTCGTTGTCACGGTCTTTTTTCGGAATGTAAGGTAGAGTACACCAAGAGCAATGATGAGGAGGATGATGAGCCAGTATTCTGTGATGACTCTCAACCATTCTGCGGGCAAATAGTCGCCCAGCAGTAGCCACAGCACAATGAGCGCCGTGCCACCTGCAATGAATCGGATGATTCCTCGCAGGTGTGTGTGTACCCACCTCCATGTGTGTGTCGATACCGTGGTTTGGTTTGTTTGTGCTACGCGCGCGTTGTTTTGTGGACGCTGTTTACTCCGTGCAGCGAGGCGGAAGTATCCGAAGACAAACCCCACTACTATAAGTGGTATCAAGAGCCACATGGCTTATCTCCTCCTGCGTGGATTATTACGAGGTGTTGCATTTGTGGTTCCACTACCATCACCTTGGGATGCGAGTAAGGCATCAGGATCAGGGTAACCATCGGGGGTGCTGTCGTCAGTGACGATTGTCGCAGCCGCAGCTTTGACGAGTCCTCCCGAACCAGCCCCAGGCATAAAGACCTTGGTCGGTCCTTTTGCTCCAGCAATCACTACCGTTCTTGCCAGTTCAGGGTCTAGACCCAAAGCAACTTGTTCACGAGCTGCCTTGAGTGGTGCTCTCGAAACTGCTTCAATACCGAGGGCCTGTTGTTCCGTCGCACGTCTCTGGACATATGCAGCCGGGATTTTCTGTGCGTTTGCAAGCGTCTCCGGTGAAGGAATCGTTTGCCCCGAACGGATCTCGTATACCGCTACGCCGTACTTGTCGAACGTCGCAACGGATATCTTGTCGAGAAGTTCTTTGATGAGTCTTCTCGAATAGCCTTCAGCAGGTTGTATGGCGATCTTTTCATCGGTTTCGTGAATGAATGGAAAGATATCAAGGAGCCGAAGTCCCGAGATAAACTCCGTTACTTCGTGGCGGAAGCTCTCTTCCACCATACCGATCCATGAAGGGTCTGCTCCCGCGAATCGCGCACGGTATGGATTCCATACGATGAGCCGTACGTGAACCACACTGCTTACCTGCCACCCATCGCCAGTTTCAGAGTTCGGGATTACAATCACGATCTCGAAAGGCAAGAAACGGGTATGGTCACTGTGATCTGTGACTGGGACGAGACGACGATCTTCAAGTGGGATTATCTGTGTTTCATCGAATGTCTGGCCTTTTTGCCTTGCTTCCTGCACCCTCTTCCATCTTGTGTACATGTACATTGAGACAGTCTGAAGACCGAAAGCGCCGACCCATACGAGTCCAGCAGTCTTATACAGCCACCAGTTGATGGGGACAAGCGGGTTAAGAAACCACCATAGCAGAGGAGCGTATGTGCAGGGAACGTCAGTATTGTCTATGGTGACTTTATACTTTACGTCGTAATTATCACCGCGTTGTTCAACCCAAACATTCGCCAAACTCCAGTACTCGTCTCCCGCACCCCCTTTGTTGGATGCGTTGCGATAATACGTCATGTTGTCCTGCGGATTGAAGATGACGCGTACGATGACCCCTTCCTTCATGACCCACAGTGCGCGGCCAGGGATCGCTGTTGTCCACCATCCAGTAGCTAGCAGCGTATCCTTGAATAGTGGGGCAATGAACCCTGCAAGGTAGATCCCCAACAGGACATACAATGGATACTCTATCCACGGCCACAATAGCCAAAAAGCCGCAAGGCCGACGATGGTGCCGAAGGTTGCGAGCATGTACATTCCTTTCATTGTCATAGACCTAAACCCACAAAATTTTACCACATAAATGCAGTAAAAGTCAAGTTGTGGTATAGTACCAAAATAAGCCATGAAATGGGTTTTGGGCGAGTGGCGGAATTGGTATACGCGCTAGTCTTAGGAACTAGTTCCGAAAGGATTGGGAGTTCAAGTCTCCCCTCGCCCACATCATTTTTGTGCGAGTTTGACGGTCTCAATCACCGGATAGAGTAGCGCGCGGGTAATGGTGCGTAAGGTGTCGCTTTGTGCGATAACATGCGCAATAGGAGGACTGACCGTGTAGTAGACGCTTACCAATGCACGGCCGAAGCGATTGGTCAAAAGATGACGATCGCGAAAATCACGCAAGAGCATCACTTCCGGTTCCATCGGTGTGCCAAACGCCGCGGTGGCGATGAAGCAGTCGGAACTGCCACTACCACCACTCCCGCCGTTTACCGGTTTTTCTGCAATGTGTATTTGGCAGGTTGCCGTGAAATCTTGCGTTCCTTTTTCAACATGTACTTCGCCTGTCTTGGTGCCAGCGCCATTGTACTTGATCGACACGGTACGTGTGTCGCCATCGAGGCCGTTGCTGCCGTCCCAGGTATAGCGCGTGCTGGTGCTCGTGGTACTCGTATGACCGCCGCTTGCGCTTGTTTGCCAGATGATCGTGTTGTCGGTCGAGAAAGAGCCGGGACTGATGCTGCAACCGCCCACCAAAGGCGAGCGTTCATCGGCATCGAGCATGTGTCCGCGCACGGTCATCTTACATTCCAGATCCATCGTCTGATTGCCGGAGGTTACGTGTACGGTACCGATTTTTTCACCAGCGGTCACGTATGTTTTTTTGACACTGGAACTCGAGCCGGTGAGATCATTGGTACCCGACCAACTGAACGTGTATTGATTGTCGCCACCTGCGGCGCGTGCACTCCATGTGATCGTCACGTCATTCTCGTCACCGCGATTGCGTACATCGACTTTGGCGCTGCACGATCCGACCAACGGTGGCGCCGTGATTTGCGCACTGTTGCGGCAGGTCACGGTCTTTTGTAGCGATCCGTTGGTTACCGTCACTTGGGCGGATTTGGCGCCTTCGGTTTTGTATGTTTTCGATACGGTCCTGCCGGTTCCTTTGAGATCATCAGTGCCGCTCCAACTATAGCTATAGCTGTGCGGTGACGCGCCGCCCCACACATAGGCAGTCCATTTTGTGCTGGTCTTAAAATCAGTTTGCGCAGGTTGCACTTCGCAGGTCGCGGAAAGATTGGTGTTAGGAACCAGGTCATTGAGCATAGGCTGCAATTTGTTCCAAATACGTTCTGCTACCAGTCGATACCCTGCGTCGTTGGGATGTACCGTATCGGAAAGCAGTTTCGGATTGCCTAAGATGCCGCTGAGCACACTCGGCGCGTATTCGACATCGAGTTCCGATGCGAGTTGTTGAAATGCACGTTCGCGCGTTGATTGAAATGTGTCATTGTGCGTGCCGACGAGGATCACCTGCGCGCCAGACGTTTTGAGTTGTGTGATGATCGAACGGAGATTATCGATTGTTTCCGACAACGGCTTCAATTGCAATATATCGTTGCCACCCAAAAAGACGATCACGATGTCGGGGTCTTGTGCCGTGATGCTGCCGATGCGGTCGCGGGCGTTTGCGGTGGTGTCGCCCGAGACTCCGGCATTGATGATCGAGATATTTGCCCAGCGCGACAACACGCTCACCCAGTCGTTGCCGGACGTTGCCCCGGTCCCGGCAGTGAGGCTGTCGCCCAGCGCGATCACCTTGGGAACGGTGCCCGCAGGAAGCTGCGCTTCAACTTGCGTCAACCCGATGCCGAAGAGTCCGATACTGCTCACCAACGCAAGCAATGCCGCGCTGGCTTTTATATGTCTCGATTTCATATACACGGTGTACCATATCTTGCCAAGTATGTGAAGTATGTTTTGTGGTAAAACATGGAGCACCAAACGGCAGCCTCGTACCGTATCTAATAAAGAAGTATATTAGTTGCAGTCAAATCATAAGAGTACTATGAAGAACACAAGCACCATATACATGACCGCAATAGCGGGCATGGTCAGTTTGTTTTTATTGGCAAGTGCAACGGTTGTTGCCGCCGCGGCGGGGCCCATGCAGGGCAGAGGAATGCAATGGGAAGGTCGCGCGCCCGGTATTATGGGCATGGTTTCTGCAAAAGACGGCACAACGCTCACGGTCGAGAGTCGTGGCTTGGGTCCTGAAAATGCGACGACGACCTATACCGTCGATGCATCCAGTGCGACGGTCTTTAAAAACGCTGCGACCTCATCACTCGAGAATGTGAGCGTTGGTGATCGTATCGTGGTCGCGGGGACGATCAGCGGCACGTCAGTGACTGCAACAACCATTCACGACGGCGTCGGCTTTCGTGCAGGAGTGCGCGCAGGCGAGCAGATGGAGAAAATGCGTGCAAAAGTAAAAGGAACCAGCACCATGCCCCAAGCGATCATCAAAGGCAATGGTCAACCGGTCGTAGGAGGTGATATCACTGCCATCGACGGGTCATCGCTTACGATCAAGAACGCAAGCGATGTGACGTATGCTGTCGATGCGTCGAACGCAACGATCGTGAAAGGCCGTGCAACGTCAAGCGTTTCTGCACTTGCTGTCGGCGATCATGTCGTCGTGCAGGGTGCAGTGAGCGGCACGTCAGTCACCGCGGCGTCGGTCATGGTTGAAGGAATGCGTGCAAACGCAAGTTCGAGTGACGGACAAGGAAACAAACCGTTTACCGGTCGCATGATGGGCATGATCGGAGGTTTCTTCAAACACCTCTTCGGATTCTTCTAAAAGAAAAAAGAAAGTTCTGTGCGGTTAACGCGCAACACAACACCGGCCTAAGGCCGGTGTTGTGTGTAAAACCCTTACGGTTCTTTCAGCATTTCAGGTATATACTGTTGCTATGAGTTCTCTCAGGCCATGGTATAGAAAAAAGCGTTTTCTCGTGCCTATACTGTTGTTGCTGTGTATCGCTGCAATATCGACTTGGCGATGGTCGGTTGCGCGATCTGCTTCCGCATTCGAAACCGTTGCCGTGGCGCGGGGCGATGTTGTGCATGAAGTCAGCGTCACGGGCAAAGTCGAGCCATCACAAAATGTTTCGCTTGCTTTTGTGAGCGGGGGCACCGTGGCGCATGTGCTGGTGTCGACCGGCGATCATGTCGAGGCCGGGCAGCCGCTCGTATCGCTCGATACCGACGTATTGGCGTCGCAGCTTGCCGCGGCTCAAGCGGACGTGGTGCGTGAAGAGCGGGCCCGTGTCGAATTGGCGAGCGGCGCGCGTCGGGAAGATGTCGCGGTGACCCGTGCGTCGCTCGCTGCAGCACAGACAACATACGATAATGCCGCAGACGGATTGCGTCGTGTGATCGACCGCAGTTATGTAGTTCTTGATGACGCGGTGCGTAACAAAACCGATGCGTTGTTCGATCGTCCGACCACGAACCCTTCATTTGGCATTACGTTTTCGCGTGGCACCACCAATTATGCTATCAGTGCCGACAATCAAACGCGTATCGTACTGAGCGACATGCGTCGTGCCATTACTTCGCGTCTTGCGTCACGACCTGCGCTTGCAAACAATGATGCCGATGCGCTTGCAAACGCTGCCACGCAGGCACAGGACGATCTCGAATTTGTACAGCGTTTCTTGACGACAGTTGCTGGCGCGGTCAACGCCTATTCGGCTGACGACACCGATGCGCAAGCGGTCTATGCGACGTATCAGCAAAATATCTCCACGGCGCGCAGCAGCATCTCATCAGTTTTGGGAGAGTTACGCGCGGCGCGCGATACCTATACGACTGCCGCAAACGCACGTGATGTGGCGTCGCGGCAACTTGCTCTCAAAGAGGCGGGACCGACACAAGACGCGCTTGCCGTACAAGATGCAGTGATTGCGCGAGCGAAAAGTACGGTGCGGGCATTGCAGGCACAGCTCGATCAGGCGACGATCAATGCGCCGATCGAGGGAGTTGTCACCAACATCGATGTCAAACGTGGTGAAGCAGCAAATCCAGGCGTGCCCGTGGTAAGTATTATATCGCCGTCCAGTTTTCAGTTGACTGCGTACATTCCCGAATCCGACATCGTGCCGGTGGCGGTTGGCGACGAAGCCAACATCACGTTTGATGCGCTTGATGAGACCGACGTCAGTCAGGCGCGTGTTGCCGCCATCGACGATGGCGAGACCGTGCGCGAAGGCGTGTCGACGTACAAGACGACACTTGCGCTCGATGCTATCGATCCGCGCATACGGTCGGGCATGTCGGCAGATATCGATATTTTGACCGATACACGCAAAAATGTACTGGTGTTGCCACGGCGCAGCGTGTTGACGGAGAATGGCAAAAAATTTGTGCGCATTCCTTCGTCGCGCGACACGTACACGCAGCAAGAGGTGGAAACCGGCTTGCGTGGTTCGGACGGGACGATCGAGATCGTAAGCGGTGTTACTGAAGGAGAACGCGTCGTGCTCTATGCGGAAAAATGACACATCACCACTTATCGACGTACACGGGCTTGCCAAGGTGTATAGTGACGGCACGCAGGCACTCCGTGGCGTAACATTTTCCATACCACAAGGAGCGTTTGTGTCGATCATGGGGCCGTCTGGCTCGGGCAAATCGACACTTTTGCATATTCTCGGTTTTCTCGATCCGCAAACCGCCGGCACGTATCACTTCAACGGGAAAACTATCAGCGATTTTTCACCCGATGAGCTTGCGTATGTGCGTAATAAAGACATGGGTTTTGTTTTTCAGGCATTTAACCTGTTGCCGCACAGTAGTGTAACGGAGAATGTCGTCATGCCCTTGTATTATTCTGACGTACCCGAGCGTCAGTGGCGCGAGCGTGCATATGCTGCAATCGAAGCGGTCGGCCTGGCGCATCGCATGGAACACCAGTCACACGAACTTTCGGGTGGCGAAAAGCAACGTGTAGCGATTGCGCGGGCGCTCATCAATGATCCCAATATCATATTTGCCGACGAACCGACGGGCAATCTCGACTCTGTTGCAGGCGATGCGGTGATGGACATCCTCGCATCGCTCAATCGCAGAGGCAAGACAATCGTACTTATCACACACTCAGATGCGTTGGGACGCCGGGCTGAAAGGGTATTTTCCATGCGCGACGGCCGGTTGGTTTCCGATCGTGCCGTACGTCGGCGCGTTACGGTACGAAAAAAGTCAACGCCCAAGGAATGATATGAAAACACGACACGCACTACATCTGGCATTTTGGGGCATCCGGTCGCGCCCATCGCGGACATTTCTGACGCTGTTGGGCATCGCGATCGGCATCATGGCGGTCATGCTCATCATGTCGCTGGGCAACGGCGCAAGCAGGCTCATCACCGATGAGATCAGCGGCCTGGGCGCCGACGTGATCGCCGTCCAAGCGGGAAAAGAAACCAACAGTATCAATGATATCAGTACCACATTGCTTTCCGACAGTCTCAAGCGACGCGATCTCGATGCGTTGCGCAAAAAAGCGAATGTACCGCACATGATCGACGCGCAGCCTATCACGATGTATGTCGGTGCCGCGACGTACGACAATCAGATCGTTTCCGCACCACAGATCATCGGCGGCAATGCGGTATTTTTCGCCGACATGTTTGATCTGACAGCGCAAGAGGGAGTATTTTTCGGCGATGACGAGATCAAAGACAAAGAACAGATCGCCGTGATCGGCTCGAAAGTCAAACAGGAACTCTTTGGCGATGCCTCGGCCCTCGGAGAGAGTATCACCATCAAGGACCGAAAGTTTCGCGTCGCGGGCGTGATCGCATCGGCGGGCCAGGTGGCATTTGCCAACGTCGATGACATGATCCTGATACCCTATACCGCAGTACAGACCTACCTGCTGGGCGAAGAACGTTTTTTTGAATTCATCGTGCGTGTCGATGATCCGAAAAACGTGCCTGCGAGCGAGCGTGACATCATTGCCACGTTGCGCGATACGCACGATCTCAAGCCGGGTGATGACAATGACTTCAAAGTCCGCACGCCTGCCGCACTCATTCAGCAAGTCAGCAGCATTTTGTTGACGCTGACGATCTTCCTCGTGTCGGTGGTGGGAGTCGCGCTCTTGGTCGGGGGCATCGGGATCATGAACATCATGCTCGTCTCGGTAACGGAACGTACGCGCGAGATCGGCCTGCGTAAAGCGGTCGGCGCAACCAATTTCGATATCCGTCTGCAGTTCCTTCTCGAAGCGTTGCTGTTGACTCTGTTGGGAGGACTTGCAGGTGTGGTGACGGGCGGTTTGTTCTCCCTTATTGCTGGCATTTTGATACGGACATTCACCTCGCTTAACTGGGTCATCTCATTTCCTCTTGCGGGCATTGTATTGTCGTTCGGATTCTCCGCGCTGATCGGCATCAGCTTCGGTCTGTACCCGGCAAATCTCGCTGCAAAGAAAAGCCCGATGGAAGCGCTTCGGTACGAATAAGGTTTCGTTGTCCGCCCACCAGGGCTCGAACCTGGGACCATCTCCTTAAGAGGGAGTTGCTCTACCAACTGAGCTATGGGCGGATATGTTAATACTTTTGTGATTGTACCGGACAACTACCAAAACAGCTATGGGCGGATTTTTCTGAAAAACATCTTTTGTATACTCTGGTATACTTGAAGTACTTTATCACAAAAAAATATACACGCATATGGAGAAAAAGAAAATAGGCATTTTGGGGACGGGTGTGGTCGGTCGCGCACATGCCGTGCGGCTTCTTGAGCTTGGTCATGACGTCGTTATGGGTACACAGGATGTAGAAAAAACACTTGCAGCATCAGAGCCGGATCAAATGGGTAACCCTGCGTTTAGTGTATGGCATAAAGATTATGCAGGCGTCAAACTCGTGACGTTTTCAGAAGCGGCACAGCGCGGTGAGATCATTCTCAATGTCCTCAAAGGCGAAGTCGCGCTTGAGGTACTCAAAGGTCTTGAGAAAGAACTGTCAGGCAAAGTGCTTGTCGATGTCGCCAACCCACTTGATTTTTCAAAGGGTATGCCGCCGACGTTATCGGTCTGCAATACTGACTCCCTTGGCGAACAGATACAGCGCGCATTGCCTGATGTAAAAGTGGTAAAAGCATTTAATACAACCAACGCCAACGTACAGGTCGATCCGGCTCAACTACAAGAAGGCGATCATAGTTTGTTGATCGCAGGTGAGGATGCCACCGCAAAAGCAGTAGTCGTAGAGATCGCAGAAGGGTACGGTTGGAATGACATTATTGACCTCGGCGGCATCGAATGCGCGCGGGGTATGGAGATGCTTCTTCCCGTGTGGCTTCGCCTCTGGGGCGCTCTCAAAACCCCGATGTTCAACTACAAGATCGTACGATAATTTTTGTGCCGGGGGCGGGAATCGAACCCGCACGGGTTTTGGCCCTGGGGATTTTAAGTCCCCTATGTCTACCGATTTCATCACCCCGGCAATATACGACTTGTCATATTATAGAGGAAGTTTTGATACGAGGAAACCTGCGCGTGAGAGTTGCGCCGGTCTTTTGTCCATCACTCATTCAACCCTTTTTCAAGGGCTTCCTTAGTGAAATTTTTGAGGCCTGGGCGGGAATCGAACCCGCGCATGTCGGTTTTGCAGACCGAAGCGTTACCACTTCGC
>CAZWIY010000023.1:0-3008 GCA_964634575.1 uncultured Candidatus Saccharibacteria bacterium
TGGTCATAGCCAAAAGGCCTTATGTGGTGAGGTTTTCTGGCTATGACTGCCACAGCCATGGCTCTACCTCGGATGAGAGGAAATCCAACGCGCAAAGAAGCGCAAGGAGATAGTAATGAGTGAATGCTTCGCGTCTGCCGTCTACACGGCGGGTCAGCTCAATGCGATCGTCAAACTGCTCAAGAAGCAGGGTGGCGAAGATGGCCCCGAGCGTTTCCTCCGCGGCGAGATTATGGTCGCTGAACCTGTCCGCCGTTGGCGCGAACAGGATGGCATTATCTACTTCTCGGTCACGTCGAACGGCATGACTGGCGGGCAGTGGATCGCCCACCTCGAAGCCAAAGGCTTCCGCATCGGAGACTACGCCAAGAGCGTGCTCCGTTCGTCGGGGTTCAAGCCCACGAACGGCGTCATCACCGAGATTGCGGTCCTGACGGGCATGCTCTTCGACGACAGCGACCGGATCACCAAGAAGATTCGGGCATTCGCCGGAGAGCGCAAGCTCACCGTCCCGAACGCCGAGGTCGCCTGCCTCATCCGTGAGGCATTCTCCGATAAGGAGATCGAGGCGATGGGACTCTGGTGGATCGTCGCTATGCACGAACCCATCAAAGATTCCGGTGGCGGTCCGGGCCTGCTCTACGCGCTCCGTGGCTTCGGCGGTCGCTGGTTGGACGCGGGCTGGGACGACCCCGACAGCGGGTGGCGTCGTGGCAACGGGTTCGCGTTCGTCGTGTCGCAAGTTAGCACTATGGACTGTGAAGCTTAACGCTCCTATGTCCCTTTGACCTTCGAGCCCTGCATCTTCTTCGGATGCTGGGCTTTTATTTTTTCCACACCAGTTTTGAAAAATCTGAAAAAATTTTTATAGAGATGGAGTATACTAAAGAGTACGCAGCAGCATTTTTTATTATACAAGCTGCACTTTTACATATGGATGAAAACAACATAGTAATTTGGTACAAGGATCTGACGATCGCCGATGTGCCCAAAGTCGGCGGCAAGAACGCGGCGCTCGGTGAGATGGTGGGGACGCTCGTACCGCTTGGGGTCAATGTTCCCAACGGTTTTGCGATCACGGCCGACGCATACAACTATTTTATTGATACGTCAGGGTTGCGTAGTCAGATCAGCGATATTTTGAAAGATCTGAATACCGCCGATATGAACGACTTGGCGACACGTGGCGAGCAGGTACGCAATTTGATTTTGAATGCAACCATACCCGAGGCTATCGCGAACAAAGTGCGCGAATCATACCGGAAGCTGGTAGAAGAAGGCGGCAGTCAGGACGTGGCGGTGCGCTCGTCGGCAACTGCCGAAGACTTGCCGGGCGCTTCATTTGCCGGACAGCAGGAGACCTATCTCAATGTCGTCGGCGAAGAAGAAGTGCTGATCGCCGTCAAGAAATGCATCGCATCGCTCTTTACCAATCGCGCGATCTCGTACCGTCATGACAAGGGTTTCAGCAACGCCGACGTGGCTTTGTCGGTTGGTGTGCAAAAAATGGTGCGCAGCGACCTGGCGGTCAGCGGCGTCATGTTTTCTATCGACACGGAAACCGGTTTCGATAAGGTCGTGGTCATCGAAGGCTCGTACGGTCTGGGCGAAATGGTGGTGCAGGGAAAGGTTACGCCTGATTCGTATACCGTTTTCAAACCGTCGCTTGAAAAAGGGCTCAAGGCCGTCATCGCAAAAGACATCGGCAAGAAAGACGTCAAAATGGTGTATGGAGAAAAGGGTGGCGTCATCGTCGACGTACCTTTAG
Source organism: uncultured Candidatus Saccharibacteria bacterium (assembly GCA_964634575.1). Classification (GTDB taxonomy): domain Bacteria; phylum Patescibacteriota; class Minisyncoccia; order Phycocordibacterales; family UBA12088; genus CAZDRD01. Next base: position 1,769 of record CAZWIY010000023.1, read on the forward strand.
AAGATCGCGAACGTTTTTGCCTGACCGACGACGAAGTGCTGCAGCTTGCGAAATGGGCGCTCGTGATCGAAAAACATTTTTCGGAAAAACATGGACACTATCAGCCGATGGACATGGAGTGGGCCAAGGATGGCAATTCGGGGCAGCTCTTCATCGTGCAGGCGCGCCCTGAGACCGTCATGTCAACCGCCGACAAAAACGTCTTTACCGAATACGTCTTGAAGGGAAAAAGCGACGTCATCACCAAAGGTACCGCGGTGGGTACCAAGATCGCGACCGGCACGGTGCGCGTGATACGCGACGTCAAGCATATCGGAACATTTCAAGCGGGCGAGATACTGGTGACCGAGATCACCGACCCGGATTGGGAGCCGATCATGAAAATCGCTTCGGCGATCGTCACCGACAAAGGCGGCCGCACGAGCCATGCCGCGATCGTCTCGCGCGAGCTGGGTATACCATGCATCGTGGGTACCGAAAATGCGACGCAGGTACTGCAAGGTGGCGAACAGGTGACGGTAGATTGTTCATCGGGACTTACGGGTATCGTCTATAAAGACATCCTGCCATTTGAAAAAGTAGAGCACCGCCTCGACAACCTGCCGGAACTCAAGACCAAGATCATGGTCAACATCGGCTCTCCCGAAGAAGCGTTCAAAAATCATTACCTGCCGGTCAAAGGCGTGGGACTCGGTAGACTCGAGTTCATCATCAACTCGCACATACGCGTGCACCCCAATGCGCTCATCGAATACGAGGCGCTCAAAAACTCGGGTGATCCGCACAAACTCGATATCGTGCGGCAGATCGACGAACTCACGCATGGCTACACCGACAAATCGCAGTTTTACGTCGACGAGCTTGCGGAAGGCATCGCAAAGATCGCGGCTGGTTTTCATCCGTACGATGTCATCATCCGTACCTCCGATTTCAAGACCAACGAATACCGCACGCTCATCGGCGGCGACCTGTACGAGCCGCAGGAAGAAAACCCGATGATCGGCTGGCGCGGTGCATCGCGTTACTATGACGACCGTTTCAAAAAAGCGTTCGGGCTCGAATGCGAAGCCCTGCGTCGCGTACGCGATGATATGGGGCTTGATAACGTCGTGGTACTCATTCCGTTTTGCCGCACGCTCGAAGAAGCCGACAAGGTTCTTGCGGTCATGAAGGAACACGGCCTCGACCGCGCAAAGGGCCTCAGGGTGTATGTCATGTGCGAAATACCGGCCAACATCGC
>CAZWIY010000023.1:3108-10843 GCA_964634575.1 uncultured Candidatus Saccharibacteria bacterium
ACCGCGCAAAGGGCCTCAGGGTGTATGTCATGTGCGAAATACCGGCCAACATCGCGCTTGCGGAAGACTTTCTGCAGCGTTTTGACGGCATGTCGATCGGCTCAAATGACCTGACACAGCTCACGCTTGGCCTCGACCGCGACGCGGGCATGCTTTCGCACATCGGCAACGAGAATAACGAAGCCGTCAAACGCATGATCGATATCGCGATCAGCGCATGCAAAGCGCACGAAAAATACATCGGCATCTGCGGACAAGCGCCGTCCGATTTCCCGGAGTTTGCGCAGTTTGTCGTGTCGCTGGGCATCGAAAGCATCTCCCTCTCACCCGACACGGTCATCAAGACATTGCCGAAGATCGCGGAACAGGAAGCGAAAACTGCTGTATGAGCGTCATCGCATTTTTTTACACTGAAGATTGGGAGAAAGAGCGGATCGAGCATTCCACGCTCGTGAAAGAGGCGACGGTGGATTTTTTCAAGATGCCGCTCGATCCTGAGCATATTCCCGAAAAAACCGATGCCGAAATCATCTCGGTGTTTGTCGACGCGCAGGTGACCGCAGAGGTGATGGAAAAATTTCCGGCACTCAAACACATTGCGACACGCTCGACAGGTTTCGACCATATAGATTTGGCGGCGGCAAAAGCGCGGGGCATTACGGTTTCAAACGTGCCCGCGTATGGCGAGTGCACGGTGGCCGAGCACGCATTCGCGCTTCTGCTCGCACTTTCCAAGCGCGTGTATGACGGCTTTGACCAGATCCGCGAACACAATGACTTCGATCCGCACAAACTGCGCGGCTTTGATCTCTACGGCAAGACATTGGGTGTCGTGGGTACCGGTCGTATCGGACGGCATTCGGTCAAGATAGGCAAAGGTTTCGGCATGAAGGTGGTGTGTTTCGATACGCGACCCGACGAGCAGTTTGCACAACAGGAAGGCGTCACGTACCTTCCGCTGGACGATCTGCTTGCACAAAGCGATATCGTGACGCTTCACGTACCGTATATGCCCGCGACGCATCATCTCATCAATAGTCAAAACATCGAACATTTCAAACAGGGTGCGGTGCTCATCAACACATCGCGCGGTGCGGTGGTAGAAACGCAAGCGCTCGTAGGAGCGCTCCAGAGTGGTCGCTTGGGCGGGGCAGGCCTCGACGTGCTCGAAGAAGAAGCACCGATGCGCGACGAGTTACATTTTTTGATGTCCGGCACGACTGAAGGGCACGACCTTAAAGTGCTGCTCATGGAACATGCCCTTATCGACATGCCAAACGTCATCATGACGCCGCACAGCGCTTTCAATACCAAAGAAGCACTCGAACGCATCCTTGACACGACCGTAGAAAATATCCTTGCTTATAGCAAAGGCACACCCCAAAATATCGTCACTTGACTTCTTACCATAGCCGTGTATGGTATACGAGGGTCCTATGATAGTTGGGGTGACCACCCATCCCCCAGCTTTGGACCCACGGGTGTCCTGTTCGATCGTGAGCCCCCACTCGATCAGCAGGACACCCAACCACTGTTCTGTCTTAGTTAAAAAATGAAAACCCGCGCCTATGTCGCGGGTTTTTTGCGTCCGGTGTTTTGGTGCCCGAAATGTTTTGCAACGCATCTCTTTTTTGGGCGGTACATTTACATTAAAAAAAAATTGTATTGAGCGGGGTTATCAACAGGGCATCTTCATATAGAGAGCGGTACAATAAAACTACTTTACAAAGATCATTCAGCCGCCTAATAACAACAAGGGCGTCTTTTAAAAGACTCTCACAACATATGCCCAACAAAACAAAACAAACAAAAACCACCGCTTCAGAGGAGATCGAAAAGATATTTTCACCGCGTGATGAAGAGGTCGATGATGCGCACCAAGCGGCAGGTGCGTATTATACCGAACTGGTGCCGTCCATACAGAAACGAAATGGCGCGGTCATGCCGTTTGATTTTCAAAAGATCATCAGTGCCGTGCATAAAGCGATGCTCGCGACTGGCGAAGGGTCGCGCGAGGAAGCCGAGATGGTTGCTCACAAAGTCGCCGCGGATGCGGTACGGATCGCCAAGAAATACAAGAATTTCCTCCCGACCGTCGAGGGAATACAAGACGAGGTGGAACGGCAACTTATCTTGAGCGATTACGTACAGACGGCAAAAGCCTACATTTTGTACCGTCAGGAGCGGGCACGATTGCGCACCATGGGGCTCGTGGTACCGGAACGCGTCAAACAACTTGCGGCAGAAAGCGCGCAGTATTTTCATGACAATCCGCTGGGAGAATTCGTCTACTTGCGTACGTATGCACGTTGGATCGAGGAAGAAAATCGGCGCGAGACCTGGATCGAGACGGTAGATCGCTATATGAGTTTTATGAAAGAAAATCTGGGCGATACACTGACTGAAACGGAATATAGCGAGGTGCGCGAGGCGATCCTCAAACATGAAACATTACCTTCTATGCGACTTTTGCAATTTGCCGGCAAGCCGGCCCGACGATGCAACGTGTGCGCATACAATTGTTCATTTATTGCGCCATCAAAGCTCGAAGATTTTGGTGAAGTGCTCTATCTTTCTGCGTGCGGCACCGGGGTCGGGTTTGCAGTAGAAAGCAAAAACGTCGAACAATTACCGCAGATCAAAGCACAGACCGGCATCGTGCTCAAAACGCATGTGATCGAAGACAGTAAACAGGGATGGGCAGATGCGCTCACGCTGGGTATCAAGACATGGTATGACGGCAAAGACATCGGCTTTGACTACTCGCTCATCCGTCCCGCCGGTGCACGGCTCAAGACCATGGGCGGCAAGGCGTCGGGACCTGATCCATTACGATCATTGCTTGATTTTACGCGCAGCAAGATACTCTCGCGACAGGGAAGGCGTCTGCGCAATATCGACGTACACGACATTTGCTGCAAGATCGGCGAAGCGATCGTCGCTGGTGGCGTACGTCGCTCCGCGATGATCTCGCTCTCGGACCTCGATGACGAGCAGATTCGTCACGCAAAGGACGGTGCATTTTATTACACCGAACCGCAGCGCTCCATGGCCAATAATTCCGCGGTCTACGAAAGCAAGCCTTCCAATGTCGAGTTCATGGATGAATGGGTGTCGCTTATGAAATCCGGTTCCGGCGAGCGGGGCATCTTCAATCGTGGCGATCTCACGCGGCAACTTCCCAAGCGCCGTCTTGATCTGTGGGAAAAAGACGGGCTTATCGAAGGAGGTCGTATCGTGGGTCCTATCGGTACCAATCCGTGTGGCGAAATCATTCTTCAATCGAAACAATTTTGTAACCTCACCGAAGTAGTTGCACGGGCCGACGATACGCCCGCCACACTTAAGAAAAAGATCCGCATTGCAGCGATCCTCGGTACCTATCAGTCCACGCTCACCAACTTCGACTATCTTTCAAAAGAATGGAAGGAAAATTGCGAAAAAGAACGTCTGTTGGGTGTTTCCATCACGGGCCAGTGGGACAGTGAAGAAGTTCGCAAACCAGAGACGCTCAAAGCGCTCAAGGCCGAGGCAGTCAAAGTCAACAAACAATACGCAAAACGCTTTGGCGTTAATGCATCAAGTTCGATCACGTGCGTCAAGCCGTCGGGTACGACATCGCAGACGGTCAACTGTGCTTCCGGCATGCATGCGCGCTATTCGCCATACTACATCCGCCGCATACGCATCACCGGTACCGATGCATTATTTAAGATGCTCAAGGACCAGGGCGTGCCGTTTCATCCGGAAGTGGGGCAGACGATGGAAGATGCCAATACGTTCGTGCTTGAATTTCCCGTCAAATCTCCCGAGGGGTCCATTTATCGCAAGGACATCTCGGCGCTTGAACAGCTTGAGTATTGGAAGATCGTCAAAGAGAATTACACGGAGCACAACCCTTCCGTTACGGTGTCGGTAGGAGATAATGAGTGGATCGCTGTCGCCAACTGGCTCTATGAACATTGGGATATGGTGGGCGGACTTTCATTCTTGCCGCTCGATAATCACGTGTATCGCCTTGCGCCTTATGAAGAAATCACCGAAGAGCAGTACAACGAATTACTCAAGCGTTTCGTCAATGTCGATTATTCAAAACTGGTCACCTACGAGCTTCAAGACGAAACCGAAGCCAAGCGCGAACTCGCCTGCGCCGGCGGCACGTGCGAGATCAACTAGTTTGTGGCATAATATTCGGCAGGATGGTCGTATGAGTCTCACCTTGAGACTCATTACTGGGGTGTAAATGCGATGAGCTGGGGAAAGCGTGTAGGGAACTTTTTTCTGGAGTCTTTGGCGTTTATCGGGCCCATTATAGCAATTGTTCTCATTGCCGTATGCGCAATAATCGCCCGATCATATAACGACAACTTCTGCATGCGCGATCCGGCGCGAAACGACGTGTATGCGCAACGAAATGCGCAGGAAGCCGCGGCACTATCGCAGTCTCTCACCAACAGAATCAAAAATACGAGGGAAAATCCAACGCCCGTAAACTGGGCGCGGTTGGAAGGCCTTACGACTTTGGCCCAGACGCCGGGCGCGTTTCAAAGTCAGATGAGGGAAGCGGTGTGGTGGAATCCGCTCTCGTGGGTGTATCTTGGCCCGAAGATCGCTCGATACACCCCGCAAGAGTGTGCGCTGCTTGCAGAAAAAATAGCAGAAGCACAAGCGCTTTCAAAAGAATTTGTGGCGCGTTACGGCGGGTACGAAGTTATAGAACCCGAGAGCACTCCTCCTGGCATGGGTCCAGTCATTGCCGCTATGCCGCCCGAAGGTTCGTAACCTATCGCATGAAACAAAATGCCGCCTTGTTTTTCAAGGCGGCATCTGCTTTAAACACTTTCTTTTTATTCTTTAATTATCACCAAGGAGTGCATTTGCTTTTTTCATCGAGCTTGGACCGAAGATGCCGGAAGGTAACGTGAGGCCGACGGGTGCCAGTATCTCCGCCTTGTATGCCGCCTGAAAACGCGCGACAGCATTTTTCGTGAGAGAACCGTACAGATCGGTTTCATTGCCCGATGAACCCGGGCCGCTTGTTGCGACGACAAAGCCGTGTGTGTTGAGAAATGCCTGTAGCATGCGTACTTGCAGATCGCGATCGCCGAGTTTGAGCGGTTTGGAAAATTGCGCCAGGGGAAGTTCGTTGGTTACGCCACCTCCCGCAACTGCATTGCAAGCTTTTTGTGCTTTATCAGCCGGGATGATACCGAGCGATACGAAGAGATTGACGAGTTGCGCAAGCGAAAGGTCGCCCCCAGTCGCGAATGAAGCGCAGGTGAATGATGTGGTGGTCGCACTACCGCCATTTGTCGCAGTCGATATGGTTGTGCTCGCGCTCGTACTTGCAATAGCAGTTGAGGCTGAAGTAGCTGATGTGTGTGACGATGCTGAGGTGCTTCCACAATTGGTGCACGTACCGCCTCCCGAGCTTGTAGTGGTCGTCGAGGTAGTAGAAGTACCGGTACCCGAGCCGTTATATACATCGTTGCCATACATACCTGCGCCGTATGTGTCCGCATGCACGGCCGAAGGCAGCAAGACGACCACACTCAACATCATGACTGCGCCGAGCGTAAGGGTTTGCAAGGATCTAACGAGTCCCGCCACCATACGTATTGTTGCCATAACTATTAGTATTGCTTTGCTGAGATATAAATATTTCTTTGCCCGGCAGTTGCGACAGGAACAATCCGGCAACTCCCGAAAAAAGAAATGCCAAGAATCCTTTACGTGATATTTTTTTGTCACTCATATGCTGCTTGTTAGTGTCTCTAATTACCCACCATTCTAGCACCGATGAGGCCGACCTCAAACACTGCATAGGTGGGCAACAAGATGAGCATGAGTGAAACGATGTCGGTTGTGGGGGTGATCGCCGCAACCGCAATGAGCAAACCAACGTAGACATACTTGCGTTTTTTTGCGAGTGTTGAAGCATGGAGCAACCCCAATCGCGCGAGTATGACCATAACGACCGGCATCTCAAAGACGATCATGAGCATGAGGAGTGCCGTGATAAAAAATGAAAGATAATTTTCCGCAGTAAAACTCACGGTCACGCCCGGCACGGTAAAACTCGTCAGTACGTTCAGCGTCAAGGGGATGGCAACATAATACGCATAGCATGCGGCCGCCCCTGCAAGCAACAGAGGAAAGAGCAACAGAAAAAACACGGTCATCTTTCTGAACGTCGGCAATGCCGGTGCGACAAAACGATACCATTGCCACACGATAAAAGGCAACGCCAACACCAAACCGCCGACGAAATCGATGGTCAAAATAAACACCAATGGGTCGAGCGGGGAGAGGAACTGGAGCGGAGCACCATGCAGTGGCCGTATGATAAATGCTATGACGTCATTGCGAAAATAATGAACAACACTCCCACAGACAAACACCGCGACAACCGACCACAACACAACACGTCGCAATTGCGCGACGTGTTCCCACAATGTCAGCTCATCATTTGTCAGTGGGCGTTTGCTTGGCGTTGCTGGTTGCATCATTGGCCATCGTTACCGTTTGATTATCTTTTCCTTTTTCTTCCTCTTTCCAGCCTTCGGAAAAACCGCGCTTGAGTTCGGTCACCGATTTGCCGATCGAGCGGGCCAGGTCGGGCAGACGATCTTTTCCAAAAAAGATCAGGAGTACGACGACGATGAGTATGAGCTCCGGCGTACCAAGTCCAAATAGTTGCATATGAGAAAATTAATGTATAAATGAGGCTATCAGTCCATCGTACTACATCATCTATGGATAAACCAGTGTCTTTGCCATCGCAAAAATTCGCGTTGAGCAACCATCGCTATCCCCAGCGATGCGGCCTGGCGGCCCTTTTTTGTGCTAGTCTAGTTAAGAATGCTATGAAATTTCCAAGTACACCTCTCCACATCAAAATGGGCGCCATTTTGTTTGTCGGTGTTTTCTTTTTGCTTTTTCTTGGACCCGCTCCGTTTGCGCAAGCAGTATTGTATCCTCCAGGCGGGACGCTCGATCCGAATTGTCTTCCGACCGACCTGAACTGCGGGGTGCAGAGTGTCGTGGCGACCAGTACTGCAGGACAGATAGCGTATTATGCGACGACAGGCGGTGTGGTTTCAGGAACATCATCACTCGTAACCACCTCGACTTCGACGTTTGCCGGTCTCAACATCGCGTCCCTCGGTCTTCGTGTTGCGACCCTCAACGCTTCCAACTGCGATCTCAAGGCGACAACCAATGGCGTGTTCTACTGCGGTACTGACGTAAGCGGCGGCGCTCCCGCATGGGGCAGCATCACTGGCACGCTTTCTGCGCAAACGGACCTCTGGAATCTACTTGATCCGAAATTAAGCACTACCACCCTCGCTCTTTTTGACAAAGGCTTCTTCTTCTCGACAACATCTGCTGATTATTTCATCGGCACGAAAGGTACTCTTCCCAATCTTAGCACCCTTGTTGGTCTGATGTCGTTTGGCTCATCGAGTGCGACAACTACTGCCCTGGGCAATTTTGCGATCATGGGTAGTGCCACTACCACCCTCGACTTCGCTGCAGGAGGAACCCTTTTTGTAAAAAGTGGAGGAAATGTGGGTGTTGGTACCTCATCCCCCTTCACCGCACTCTCCGTCCAAGGAACCATCTACGGTACGGGTTGGAACTTCTTTGGAACAAGTCCTTCAGGAGTAACAGGAACGGGTAATATAATTCTTGCAACGTCACCGACTATCACGACACCGTTCATCGCTACGCT
>CAZWIY010000024.1:0-3338 GCA_964634575.1 uncultured Candidatus Saccharibacteria bacterium
AATGTTATGAAGAGCGTCACATATCCTAAGGTGGTCATATGACCACCTTACCCATTTACGAATGTGCGATTGCGTTTTGTCTGACGAAATGGCTTCTGAAGCCATATAAGAGAAAACTGACGCCAAGTATCACAAAGAAAACACCTAATACTAAAAATGCACGATGCGAAAAGAATTGAATAAGCGCTACGCCTAAAAGCACGAGCGATACCGATGTGCGTACGTATGCCAGAAGCGTGCGCTCATTGGCCAAGAGCGTTCGCTGCATCGCCAGTCGGTCGGTACGTTCCAATACTTCCAGTTGCTTGGCGATAGTCAGAAGCTCGGTCTTCCGTTCTTTTTTAACTCCATTCAGCCAAAAAACAGGCGATTTCAGAAAATCCTTCATATTTTTTCATGTATATTGCCTGTGACGGGGAAGTACGCTACGCCTTACGGTTTATGTTAATACCCATCAGGGGGAAGTTGTTTTTTCCCTAGCAGGTCGAGGTTAAGTGCCGCTATACGCTTACTGATCTCTTGAGTATATGTCTCTAGAGCCTGCTTTTGGCTGTCGGTCAGTGTGGAGAAAATATACTCGATCGTTTTTTCAAAGTCGTTCTTAAACTGTTGATTGATATCTTTCCAATGTATACCCTTTAAAAGCAGACCCATGCTTTCGTTATATTGCAGAACACGTGCTTTAAACAGGAAAGCGATCGCAGGATACCCAAGATAGCCTTTCCAATACGACCCGTTATCATTGGCCATGATTGCCTGTTTGGTCGGGTCATAGCACACCTCATAAAATTTATTACGGCTTGAAGAAAATACTTTTGCCGTAGTGTCATGTACCTCGATCCGCCCATCGGCAACAGCGCCGAGCGCTTCGTAGATCTTTATAATTGGTGGTTGTTTCCATTTCATAGAAAAAGCTTTTCAGATGTAGTCATCAGTAAAAATAATTTCTCCGGTTTGCACTATACTATCAACTAAAGAAGTATCTATCAAAGTATACGAAAATTGAGGCGGATGTATCAAGAAAGCCCACCCTGCTCGATTTCGTTATACGATAAATACATATTGACAAACGATAAGTACTACAATAACATGCATCTATACATACTTTATTAAGAATCATTATGAAACGAAGCTCAACGATATTTCTTCAGATAGTCATTGTGTTTATTGGCATCGGCGCTCTCGCCCTTCTGCTGTGGGAACCGCACCTTGAGGGCGTGAATGCGCACGCGGCTTTTTTTGAGGTGTACGCTGATCCTTTTATCCTGCTTGTGTATGCTGGCTCCATTCCGTTTTTCATCGCGCTCTATCAGGCGATCAAAGTGCTGGGGTATGTCGGACGGAATAAGGTATTTTCTTTGAAGGCCGTCAAAGCTCTGCGAACGATAAAATACTGCGCACTCGCCATTATTGGATTTGTTGTGGCAGAAGAAATCTTTATTCTGGCGACGAATAACCTCGACAGTGACAATCCGGGAGCGCCCATTTTTATGGGGCTTCTCATCACCTTCGGGTCGGTCGTGATCGCTGCGGCTGCGGCGATGTTTGAACGGATTTTACAGAATGCCGTGGAGCTGAAATCGGAGAACGACTTAACGGTATAACTATCATGGCAATCATCATCAACATCGACGTCATGCTGGCGAAGCGAAAAATGAGCGTCACCGAGCTTGCCGAAAAAGTCGGCATCACGATGGCCAATATCTCCGTGTTGAAAAACGGCAAGGCAAAAGCCGTCCGGTTTTCAACGTTGGAAGCAATTTGCAAAGCCTTGGACTGCCAACCTGGCGATATTTTGGAATATAAGAAGTAATTGTAGTGACGTCTCTACTTTTGTTCAGGAGGTTTCCTACATGGGAACTATTTTATCGCCTTCACTACGGAATCTGGTTTTGAGGTACGTGGGTCGGACCATACTTTTTCCAAGCAATGAATAGTCCTAATACAGAACCGGCTAATGCACCTACCCCTCTCACTCCAAATTTAACTTGTGAATTGGGTATAAATAGAAACAGAGAAATAAAAGTGGTGAAGTATAAAATTATAAGAACTATAGCTGTTTTAAATTTATGCTTCGGGGCTATATAACTACCGGAAAGAATAAAAGCAAAAGAAATAACAAGTGGGTAAAGGGCATTTTCGATAGAATCAATATTTACTCCCGAAATTGTTTCTCCGTGTGCAAGAGTAAAATATAATACCCAATGCAGAGGAAATGTTGCCAAAAAACCTCCAATAATTACACCAGGTAACAATAATGCCCAGCGAATTAAATCTTTTCCTGATTGACTCATGTATTTCAATTTTACCTTAAATAAGCAAACTTAGGTACTCGGGTCATGCCGATAATAAGTTTTCTTGGCGGAGAGGGAGGGATTCGGTCACGAGTCGCTAAGTATTTTGTTTCGCTACACTCACAAAATCCTAAGCGCTCTCGACCCCGGCTCAGAAAAAGATTTCCCAAATCTTTTTCTTCCGCCTTTCGAATCCCAATACCTCACGATGCCCGCTTGGACAGCATAACGCTGTCCTGTGCGGTCATTGCGGAGACGGAGGGATTCGAACCCTCGAGGGCTTTTAAACCCTACCTCGTTAGCAGTGAGGCGCTTTCGGCCACTCAGCCACGTCTCCGGGTAAGGCCTATCATAGCGCTTTTTCTCGAAAAATCAAAAATACAGGTTGCTGTGGGTGTCTATGGTCTGAAACTCGACCGTGTCATTGCCAAGGTCGGTATACACTGCACGATAGTCGCCGGTCACATTAATACTTCGATATCCGTTGTAGCGGCCTCTAAGCGCGTGGTTATTGAGTTGTGTGTCGAACGGGTTTTGTACAAATAGTCGTAAACGTTCATAAAAACGTTGCTTGATGGACGGGTCAAGTTTTGCAAACCGTTTTTCAAAGTGGCGATGAAAGGTGATGTTCACAGTACAGAGAGATGCGCAATCGCTTCTTCGACGGAAAACGGGCCAGAGGTATTTTTCTTTTCGCGTCGGTCTTGCTCTACCTCAGAGAGTACTGTTTCGAGCTCGGGCGTCATAGTGGGTGCGGAGGCGAGCGTAATCTCTTCGGTGCGTATAAATTGCTTGAGGAATGCATTTACCACAACTGAGAGTGGCACACCAAGGCGCGACGCAACTTTGTGCGCCTGCTCTTTGACCGATCGGTCAGCTTTTATGTGAATTACTGCCTTATTTGTTTTTGAGGCTGCTTTTGTAGTCATAATATAGTATGCATATTTAACTGTAGTATATACAACCGTTACAAGTTGTCAATTTCAATGCGAGTTCAAAGGTAGCCAATTTGCACAACGTATTTTTTTGTTGTATAACCTAAAA
>CAZWIY010000024.1:3348-10505 GCA_964634575.1 uncultured Candidatus Saccharibacteria bacterium
ATAGGTGTTTTTTCTGCACGCGCTTGCCCCTCTTCCATTTCAATTTCCTAACCTAAAAAGTGCATAACTTTTATTTGACAAGGTATGTGAGGGGAGTATACTCATATCATACGTTCAATGATATCTTCTTCGGGAGATTTCAAAGAACATATAGTTCTTTCACCGCCTCAACTGAGGCACAGCAAATTTTTCAACACCCCGCCATATTACTTGGCGGTTTGTTTTTTATACCAACAATATGGACCGTGAAGCATTTGAACGTTTGGTGGAGGAAGGGATCGAACGCATTCCCGAACGGTTTCGAAATCTGATCGACAATGTGGCCTTTTTTGTTGAAGACGAACCGAATGCGCTGGTGCGACAAAAGGAAGGGCTTGCCGAATATGAGACATTGCTGGGATATTATCACGGCATACCGACTGACGAGCGCGGAGAAGGGTATGGTGGGTTGGTGATGCCGGACACTATTTTCATCTATCAAAAACCGATCGAAGCGGAAGCGGGTGGCAACCGAGAGCGCATACGCGAGATCGTGGCAGAAACGGTCTGGCATGAGATCGGGCATCATTTCGGACTCGATGAACATGAGGTGCGCACGCGTGAGCGAAAAAAATTCCCCCGTGCATAGTCAATGCGCAATCGCAAGCATGAGGACGTCGCGAGCACCCGCGCTTTTGAGCATGTTACGCGCTTGCGTCATGGTGGCGCCGCTGGTGATCACGTCGTCAATGAGTATCACCTCTTTATTTTTCACGAGCGCAGGATCGGCTACGGCAAACGCGCCTTCGATCGATTCGTAACGCGCTTGGCGAGAGACGCTTCGTGCGAGTGCCGGTGTATATTTCGTGCGCAGCAGTATGTCCGCGCGTATGGCGTTTCTGGGGAACTCCATCGCTTGAGCAAAGGCTCGCGCGATGAGCGACGTCTGGTTGTAGCCGCGCTCCGCTTCTCTTTTTGCGTGCAATGGAATGGGGACGATGAGGGGCGAAAGGAATGTGCCGTACATGCGCCGTTCGGCCAATGCTTCCGTAACATGGAGAGCAAGCGCGCGACCCAAAGGTGCTGCGGCGTCGGTGCGATGATGGTATTTCAGGGCCCAGATGAGCGCTTTGATATCCGCATCGGCATAGGAAAAAACGGCGATCATATCATCGTCGTGTATCGCTGGTGCGGGTTGTGCATGTGCAAGCAATGTTTGTGGCGGCGTATGTACGAGCGTATCGATACGCGACGCGATAGGGAAAACCCAGCAGGCGACATGCCACAGTATTTTTTTACACTCTACCATTACGGTGTGTATAGTCCCCATACAGTAACTTTAGTCGCGCGACGCACATGATATACTACGTGTACCGCACGCTTGAGCGTTCTTTATTGTCATGCTTGAAAAGCTTACTGAAAAATTCCGCGCTGCGCTACTGCGCCCTAAGACCACGAGCGTTGTTGGCATTGATCTGGGCAATTCCTCCATCAAGATCGTGCAGTTGCGCAAGGAACGTGGCACTGCCGTGCTTGAGACGTATGGCGAATTGGCCCTCGGACCCTATGCGCAGCTCGATGTCGGCCGCGCGACCCATCTTTCGCCGGACAAAATCGCTGAGGCGCTCAAATATGTTATCAAAGAATCCAATGTCACGTCGACCTCGTGTGGCGCGGCGATACCGTTTTCGTCGAGTTTGGTCACCTTGCTTGAAATGCCGGCCTTGGGTGCTCAACAGCTTGCCAGCATGATACCGATCGAGGCGAGAAAATACATCCCCGTCCCTATTTCCGAAGTGCAACTCGATTGGTTCGTGGTGCCCGAAGGAGAGGCCAAGTATTTTTATGGCGGCGGTCGTTCCGAGGCGGTTGAAGATCCGACGAAACCCAAGACATCGCTGGTGCTCTTGGTAGCGATCCACAGCGACACGCTTGCAAAATATACCGATGCGCTCAAGCTCGCGGGCTTGTCCCCGAGCTTTTATGAGATCGAGACGTTTAGCGCGATACGATCGATCGCTGAGCGTGGCATAACGCCCGTCGCGGTCGTCGACATTGGCGCGGCGGCTACCAAAGTCTATGTGGTACAAATGGGCATTATCCTCAGTTCGCACGTTATCGGAAAAGGTTCTCAGGATATCACGCTGGCGCTTGCCAATACCGGCAATACGAGCATTGCCAAAGCGGAAGAGATGAAACGCGATATCGGCCTTATTACTTCGGGGGATCCCGGTCCCGAATCCGCCATGCCCATTTCTCATATCGCAACACTCACGATGGAATACATCTTTATCGAAGTACAACGTGCGTTGTTGAATTTTGAAAAAAAATACAATCAGGCTATCAGTAAAGTCGTGCTCACAGGCGGCGGTGCTACCATGAAAGGCCTCGATGCGTTTGCGCGCAAGAAACTGGAGATCGAGATCGAACGTGCCGATCCGTTTGCGCATGTGCAGGCACCGGCTTTTCTCGAAGAGGTGCTCAAGGAAGCGGGGCCGGAATTTTCCGTTGCCGTCGGTGTCGCATTGCGTAAGCTGCAAGAGATTGGTTGACATGGTGATAAAAAATAAAAGTAGTGGATAACTGAAGCGTTGTTAGTTGCAGATATACGTATAATGTATGATAAGCATATCGAGTGCTTACGATCATGGAGGCAAAATTTAAAACATCGTTCATTCCCAAGCAATCGCTTCAACCGCCCGAAGAAGTGCGATTCGTACCGAAAAAAACGGGAGCGCCCATCGGTCTTGCTACCACGATCACCTTTTTGGTATTACTCGCTGCGCTGGGCGCAAGCGGCGTGCTCTATTTTTACAAGCAGCATCTTGCTTCGGCGATACAGGAAAAACAGCAGACGGTAGAGCAACAGAGCGAAGCGTTTGAGCCTGCGCTCGTCAAAGAATACACCCGTACCGCAAGCCGCATCGATGCGGCACGTACCGTGCTCGACCAGCACGATGCCATGACCTTCGCTTTTTCACTGCTTGAACAGATCACGCTTCGGAAAGTGCAATACACCAACATGACCCTGGTCTACAATGGTGAAGGAAGTTCGCTTGACCTCAATTTGGTCGGCAATGCGCGCACGTATAAAGTGTTGGCGCTGCAGTCAGATGTCTATGGCAGCAATCAATTCGTACGCGAGCCGACGGTGACCGATCTCAAAGTACTCGACAACGGCACGGTCGGGTTTACGCTCAGCGCAAAGCTTGATCCACGGCTCATTTCTTACAAGCTCGGTGTCGAACAAGGGGCGTACGGTACGTCGCCGCAGCAGGCAGCACCGGCGCAAACACCGGTCAATAACGGTTCAACGTTATAAGTATGGGAAGAATATTATTGCCAATTTTGTTTCTGGTCGTCTCGGTAGGGCTTTATTTTACCTACATCACCAAAGCGCTGGGCGAAGTCCAAGCACTCAAAACCGAAGATGCGGGATATGACCAGCTTTTGGCGAGCGCAAAAAAGCTGCGCGATCGTCGTGCGGAACTGACCGAGCAATACAAGCAACTCGATGCGGCCGGGCTCAAGAAGGTGCAAAAGATGATCCCCGACCATATCGACAACGTTCGTCTGCTCATCGATATCGACAATATCGCATCGGCGCACGGCCTGCATATACGCGACTTCACCTTTTCCAACGATGCCAGCGGCGCATCGTCGGCTGCAGCAAATACATCGAGCGATGGCACGAGCGCGCCGGAAAGTACCACCCATGCGTACAATACTGCCGTCATGTCATTTCAAGTCAATGCATCCTACGACAATATGCTGGCATTTCTGAAAGACCTTGAGCATAGCCTGCGCATCATCGACATTACCAAGATCGAAATGCGGCAGGGAGATCCAAATATCGGAGGATATACCTATAGTGTCACCTTACATACCTATTGGTTGCCGTAATCACAACGTATGAAAGCCCTTTTTGAAAAATACAAACAATATATTTTCATCGCAGTCGGCATCCTCGTGCTGTGGATCGCATACACGCAACTGTCGGGCAGCGGGGCGTTGAGTGGATTGTTGTCGCCGCAGGGCGGGGGTATCTCTCAAGAAAAGGCCGACCAAATATTGACCGAGCAGACGCAGTTGGCATCGGAGTTGGGGTTCCTCGATACGATCCGCTTTGACCCAACGTTTTTCAACGGATCGTTGCTCGCGAGCCTTACCGATTTCAGCCAACCCCTTCCGGAAGAGATCGTCGGACGTCCCAACCCGTTCGCTCCGATTGAAAGCAAAATAACGGCGACCTCTTCGGGTACGACAACCGGTGCGAGGTAGTGCATAATTGAAACAGTATTGTGGCAGATCTTCTTACATTACTTTCAGAAAAAGGAGTAATAAACGCCCGTGATGCGCAGGCGTACCAGCAAGAGGCCGAGTCCTCCGACGCCTCTATAGAAAGCGTATTGGCGCAGCATGGCGTTGCGTTGCGGGACATTTTGGCGGTCAAGGGCGAACATTGGCAGTTGCCGGTGCGTGAAGTGGGAGACAAGCCGATCCCCTTTGAAGTGTTGCAATATCTTTCCGAGGAATCGGCCGTGCACTACAAGGCGGTACCGTTGGGTGTCGAAGACGGCGCGCTGACAATCGGTGTCGTTGATCCCGATAACATAGAAGCGCTCGATGCGCTTAACTTCCTTTCGGCGCGCGTTGGGATGCCGTTCAAGATTTTCCTGATCTCCGAACAGGATTTTCAGAAAGTGTTACACATGTACAAAGGTCTCTCCGGTGAAGTGGGACAGGCGCTCAACGAACTTGAAACCGAATTCTCGCACGAAGAAGCTGCAGGGCTCGATGTGGCCGATAAGGAAGAAGAAGAGCTCGAGCATACGATCGCCGCTGCGAAAGTCGAAGGCAGCGAAGACTCGTTGCATGAAGATGCGCCGGTGACCAAGATCGTCGCGACGCTGCTGCGCAATGCGGTGGAAGGGCGCGCATCAGACGTGCATATCGAGCCGACCAGCGAGAAAGTGCGTGTCCGGTTTCGTGTCGACGGCGTATTGCATACGAGTATCGTGCTGCCGCTCAAAGTGCATCGGGCGGTCGTCGCCCGCGTGAAGATCCTTGCGTCGCTCAAGCTCGACGAACGGCGCAAACCGCAAGACGGACGTTTTTCAGCAACCATCGGCGGCAAGCGTATCGACTTTCGCGTCTCGACATTTCCAACGCATTACGGCGAAAAGGTGGTGATGCGTATTCTCGACAAAGACCGTGGCGCCATCACGCTCAACGAACTCGGCATGTCGCCGCGATACATCGAGATGGTGCGGCAGGCGATACAGAAACCGTACGGTCTCATCCTCATCACGGGACCGACCGGTTCGGGTAAGTCGACCACGCTCTACTCGATGCTTTCCGAAGTCGATCGCGATGGGTTCAATGTCATCTCGCTCGAAGATCCGGTCGAGTACAACATCGAAGGGGTCGCGCAGTCACAAGTGCGGCCGGAGATCGGTTATACTTTTGCAAATGGCTTGCGTTCGGTGTTGCGCCAAGACCCCGATATCATCATGGTCGGTGAGATCCGCGACAAAGAAACCGCACAGCTTGCGGTACAAGCCGCGCTCACGGGCCACCTTGTCTTTTCGACCCTGCATACCAACAATGCTCCCGGTGCGGTGCCGCGCCTCATCGACATGGGTGTCGACCCGTACCTTATCGCGCCGACGTTGGAGTTGGTGATCGCGCAACGCCTCGTACGTACGCTGTGTGACGATGGCGGTAAACCCATCAAGGTAGAAGGACGTCTCAAAGAAATGCTGACGCAACAATTTGCCGACTTGCCGCAGCAATACCACGACTTGGTGCCGGGTGGCGATACGGTCTATGGCATCATGCCGACCAAGACCTGTCCGAGCGGCACGCGCGGCCGCACCGGCGTCTTTGAAATGATGACGTTCAATGACGATCTTGAACGTGCCGTCCTCGAGGGTGCGGATGAAAATAAGTTATATGAGCTTGCGAGGAAAAACGGCATGTTGACTATGAAAGAAGATGCTATTATTAAAGCATTCAGAAAAGAGATACCGTTTGAAGAGGTCAATACGCTCGGGGGAGAATATCTGCTTGAAGATGAAGCGTCTCCTGCTGCTCCGTCGGTGCAACCATTACCAGAAGATAAAGAAGTGCCGCTTGTATGAGCGATGAAACGATCAATCAGCAAGGATACAAGATACTGATCGTCGATGATGATCAGTTCCTGCTCGACATGTATGCCGTAAAATTCAAGGCGGCGCATTTCGAAGTCGAAGCAACGCCCGACCCAGCTGCGGCGCTCAAAAAATTGCGCGACGGCTACGTACCCGATGCGATCATGCTCGATGTCGTGATGCCGGGTATCGACGGCATCGAAATGCTCAAACAGATACGGGCCGAGCATCTGGGAGGCAATGCGCCGGTGATCATGCTCACCAACCAAAGCCAGCAGGCGGACGTCGATGTCGCTCAGGAAGTCGGCGTCGACGGGTATATCGTCAAAGCGGAACACGTACCGTCGGAGGTGATCCAGGAAGTTACCGCGATTATCATAAAGAAGAAAACAGCATAAACCATGGAACGGGGAACCAGCACAAAAGACGACGCGTACCACGCCACTTTGACGGAGCTCATCGACATTTTGCTGAGCGAAAATGGCTCCGACCTCCACTTTGTTGCGGGGTATCATCCGACCGTGCGGGTTTCCGGTACGCTCATCCCCCTGGTGCAAAAGCCAAAATTGACTCCCGAAGACACCATGGGCTATCTCAAGCTCATGGCCGACGCGGAACGGATCGCGCTTTTTGAAAAAGAGCAGGAGTTCGATTTTTCATACCAGCACCCCGATCGCGATGTGCGATTTCGCGCCAATGCGGCGTACCAGCAGGGCAGAGTGAGCATTGCGCTGCGGCTTATCCCCAAACTCGTTCATTCATTTACGGAACTCAGTCTTCCGCCGTCGCTTGAGATGTTTGCGCAGCGCAACCAGGGCTTCTTCCTGGTCGTCGGTCCGGTAGGACAAGGCAAGTCCACGACGCTCGCCTCGATGATCGAATACATCAATGCGAACCAAAGTCAGCATATCATCACGATCGAAGACCCGATCGAGTACATTTTCGAACCCAAACAGTGCCTCATCGACCAGCGTGAGGTCAAAGTCGATACCAAAGGTTTTGCCGAAGCGCTCATCTCCTCGTTTC
>CAZWIY010000025.1:0-10464 GCA_964634575.1 uncultured Candidatus Saccharibacteria bacterium
GTAGGACTACGGGTTTTGGTCCCGTCTATTGGGGTTCGAGTCCCTACCCGGCAGCCCGTTCATCTATGCAAAAAGAATATATAGGAAAAACTAAAAATGGTTATGATGTGTGTGTGGATTTGGAAATGTCACATGCCGCAACACACATACAAGACACCCCCGGACTTTTGGATTTAGTGAAAGATGCACTACAAAAACTTGAGCCAATTAAAGACTACCAAGAATTTGAACTCGACCAGGGCCATGTGGTCGGTAAGACCGATCTAGTGGAGACAAGTGAGCGTGATGATATCTTTTATGCCAAACGTCGTAATCGTGACACCTACACACGGTTTGTCCGAAACAAAGTTGCAGTACCAACTCAATACATAACAATCTGCTTGAAAAAAATGGACAATACCACATATGATCTTTACAGTGCGTGGCTCGGGCCCAATCCCCCTTCGTTTCCCGGGAACACTATGGCAACTCCGGAAAGCATGCCATTCTGGCAAAAACATGCGCTTGTATGGGGGACCCAAGAAATTGTGCCAGGAACGGAGACCGCTGAGTGTCCGTGGTAAGGTGAATGTGTTGATGGTGTGAGAATAAATAAAGTTCCAACGTCGTATTATAATGCTCGCTACTGCCTCACTGGCATTTCCCGATAAAATAGTGTTTACTTTTTCGGGGGGTTATAAATATCGGAGGTAGCATGAGGCACAGTGCTCTAAAGCGGTGTCCAACACACCACAACACTAACCGCCTGCCGCATCCCGGGCAGGCAGCTCGGTCTGAGAGGAAACGGGAGCTGCAGCGTGTACGTCGAGACTATGCCGTCCAAGAAGCGGTAAGGTTAGGGATACCAGTTCTTGAATATGAACACCGAAGATGGTGCGAAATTGCAGCATTTTGTAATCGTACCAGTCAGCAGTGTCTTGAGGCGTTATACAGACAGTTTCCTCTGCGATATTTACCGCTACGTGATTTTATGAGTCACTATTAAGTTTCACCCCTCCTCGTCACTTCGGCGGGGAGGGGTTTGCACTGCTGACAAAAAATACATTCATACTGCCATCTCGCATCCCTTTCCATTTCTGTTAAAATACAGTACTCTTAACACTTCATGTCGACCAAAAGGAGTTCAAAAAGTTTCTTCTCACGTGCTCGAGTCGAATAAAAGCCTTGATTGATTCCCCATGACCCGCATATTACTTGCCACAAATAATGATGGAAAAGTCGAGCGATTCAGAAATCTGGTACAACAACTGGATGTATCTATCGAATTGTACACACCGAGAGAACTTGGGGTGGAGGCCGCGCATGTCGAAGAGTCAGGAACGACACTTGCCGAAAATGCGATCCTCAAAGCGCAGGCATACATGGGCAAGACCGACTTGCCCATTCTTGCAAATGATACCGGTCTCTATATTGAGGGCGAAGGGTTCATTGATGCGCCGAAAAGAACGGCTTTGGGAGAGACGAGCGAGCATGCACTGACGGAAGAAGAAGTTGCGGAAAGAGTCCTGCATTTTTGGAAAAACATCGCCACCAAGTATGGGGGAGAGGTCGATGGAGCGTGGGTCGAAGCGTTTGTCGTGATGTACCCTGACGGGACGATCAAGCACGCCTCTTCCCGCAGAGAAATAGTACTTACTGATCAAGTGTTCGGCGTGCCGCATCTGCATATGCCCGTACGCGCATTGTATTATTCAAAAGCTACCGGCAAGCCTGTCATCCAACATACGAAAGAAGAGGAACTGCTTGAGATGCAGCCGGTGATCGATGCGTTGCGGATCGTTTTAGTGACATGAAAGAATTCCTCATTTTCGGTCTCAAACAGGCACGTGCGGCGATATTTGCAGGATCGTTTTTCGTACTGCTCTTTGTTTCGAACCATATCCACCTGTTCGGTCTTGCCCGATATGATTTTCTTTTTATCGCTGCGGTGGGTATCCAGCTTGTTCTGTACCTCACCAAACAAGAAACCAGAGACGAGCTGAAGGTGATTTTTCTCTTTCATATCATCGGCCTTGTGCTGGAACTCTATAAAACCAGTCCCGGCGTTGGTTCGTGGAGCTATCCTGAAGATGCTTTTTTCAAGATCGCCACCGTGCCGCTCTACAGCGGATTCATGTATGCCGCGGTCGGCAGTTACATCGCGCAGGCGTGGAGGATATTTAAGCTTGAGCTCAAAAAGTACGATCACTATGTGCTCAGCGCCATACTCGGTTTGTTGATCTATCTCAATTTTTTTACCAATCATTACCTATACGATGTGCGTTATTTCCTGATCATCGCAGTCTTTGCGCTGTTTTGGAAAACGAAAGTATATTTTACCGTTACCGATCGTCGCCGATGGATGCCTTTGCCGCTTGCATTTATCCTGATCGCATTTTTTATCTGGATCGCTGAAAATATTTCCACCTATCTGGGCGCGTGGCAATATCCCGACCAGGTGCACGTCTGGACGGTCGTATCGACCAACAAAATAACTTCCTGGTTTCTTATGGTCATCATCAGCTTTATCTTGGTCGCATATCTGAAGCATGTTAAGCGGGATATATTGAAGAAAACGTAGCCATAATAATCTCCTTCATACCTCTTTCGATACGTTTGTTGTATACTTATAAGTATATGACTGCAACAAAAAAAAGCATCACTGCCATTATAGTTTTGGGCCTTATTGTCGCTGTTGCCGTAGCGATATGGTGTATGTATAGCAAGCGGGCGTCGCCCCCCACAGGGCCTGCAGGCACCGATGCGGTGTCGATCGCGAACGTTACCTATGTGTGTCAAGAAGGCAAAACGATTGCGGCGCAATATTTTGAAGGCAGCTCCACGCCGCCTACTTCGCCCGATATGCCGCCGACGCCCGGTGGGTACGTCGTATTGACACTCAATGATGGCAGTACGATGACCTTGCGTCAAACCATTTCCGCTGACGGTGTCCGATACGCCAATGCCGACGACAATTTCGTCTTTTGGAACAAAGGCAATGGCGCGCTCGTGCTTGAGAACAATACGGAAAAAACATATATAGGGTGCGTTGCGGTTGCGCCCGAGCCTCAGGGCACAAACCTTTCGCAGATATATGGCAATAGCGACATGGGCTTTTCGCTTCGTTTCCCCAGCATCGTTTCTTCCACATCGCCTAATAGAGATGAAAGCTATGCCGTCGATGAGACGTATCGCTACGAAGCGTTGGGTCCCACCAAAGAAATATATGGCGTGAAATTCATTATCCCAAATGAAAAAACAGAAGGAACCAATTTGAGTCAAGATTCATATATAAGCATTGAAGAAATCCCGCGTGTGACCAATTGTTCAGCGTCACTCTTTCTCTATCCGGGCACACAAGCGACGACCGTAGAAGAAAACGGCACGACGTATTCGGTCGCATCAAGCAGCGATGCTGCTGCCGGCAATCGCTACGAAGAAATAGTATATGCGCTCCCCGGGACCAACCCATGCGTTGCGGTGCGCTACTTTATCCATTATTCCGTCTTGGAAAATTACGAACCGGGTACGGTCAGAGAATTTGATCGAACATCATTGGTGCGTGAGTTCGAGTCGATTAGGCAAACGCTTACGCTTAATCAATGAGAGTCTCGTCCGACACCGATAAGAAGCAGATAAAATAATCTTAAAATCCTGATCTATTTGGGGATTGTACAAAAGGGAAAACTCCATTTCAGGCTTATATTGTGTAAGGTCACGAGAGATAGAGCCTCATCAGTTCCTTCAGTCAAGATAAGTACGCGTATACTGGATACGTGTACTTATTAATTATAACGTAGCTATAATGGCAAAAACATTTTTGTGGGTTTTTGGGATCGTCTTTATTCTTGTAGGACTTTTAGGGTGGATCCCAAATCCTGTCGTGGGCATGGGAGCCATCTTTGATACCAATCATGTGCACGATCTCGTACACCTATTGATCGGCATAGCATTTATTGTGGTCGCATTGGTTGCGCAACCTATGGCGACGCTTGCTTTTAAAGTGATAGGAGGCATATACCTTCTCATTGCGCTCCTTGGATTTGTCATGGTGCCTACAGGGGGAGCACTGTTGGGTCTCGTACAAACCAATATGGCTGATCATTGGCTACACGTCGTTCTCGGAGTGGTGATAGTCGGCATCGGTTTCATGCTTGATGGTAAGGGGCAGCAAAATCCTGCGCGTGTCTAGAGGTTTGTTTGAACGATCTTATTCCGGTATCGGGAATACTATAATGAAGATCGTGCCCTTCCCATACGTACTTTCAGCATGTATGGTGCCTCCATGCAGTTCTACGAGACGTTTGGTGATCGCAAGTCCGAGCCCCGTTCCCTGGCTTGTTATATGAGGATGTCTTCCGCTGATATACGGTCTGATCGCGCTTGTATTGAGCATCGTATCGTTTATTTTCGGAAAAAGATTCATTACGCGCGGATTCGCGCTTACTAAACGTAATGATTATTCAAACAAGGATCACAATGAACGGGTATATTATCAAATACTCGATGATGCCATTTTTCAGATGCGAGGACGGGTCGGTGACGATGCGCTGGTAGTTGCTGAAACGGTCAAAGGATTATCGATCGATCGAGAAAGTGGGGAAGTGCTCAATATCCAAGACACTCCCTCTGCTATTCTTCAGACCCTCATGCTTCGGTACGAGACGCTCCTCGGCCAGCGTCTCAATTATCAGGCAGAAATGATACATATGGTAAAGACGGCATAAGGACATGACGAATCATTCACTTATCAAATAACATCTATCAGTATGAGATTTCGTGATTGGAGTATAAAAGTAAAAGCGCTCGGTACCACTATACTAATATTGCTGTTCTTCAGTTTCTTTGCGGGGTGGTTTATCATTCATCTGCGGAGCCTTCTGAGTGATATTCGTATCGTGGCGGACAATGAGCAAAACGTTCAGTATGTCCGTGATGCCACGCTTCTTGACGATACGCTCAAGACAACGGTTCGTATCTACGTCATGACGCCTTCCGCTTCCGTAAAGGAAAAATATACTCAAACGAATGCGCAACTCACCCAACTTATCGAACAACAAATGCAAAAACATGCCGGTTCCGGTGTGGAAAGTGGGGTGAAGGCGGCTCATGATGCGCGCGGTACGCTCACGTTGCTTGAATCGCAAATGCAACAAGCTGCTGAAGCGGGAGAGTCGCAAAAAGCTGCCGCCCTTTTAGATAGCGAAGAATACACGACAGCTTTAAAAGTGTACGACAATACCCTGTCTGATTACCTGTCGGTCACGGAAGGAATGTTGCATACGGCCCTCACCGAATACCAAAAGAAATTGGCACGTACCGTGCAATTCTCCATGTATTTCTGCATATTTTTTGTATGCATTTCGCTGCTAGCGGCGATCTTTATCTCGCGATATTTTGTCAATTCGGTGCGCTCCCTGCATCGGGTAATCGTCGCGATAGGGAGAGGTAATTTTGAAGAACGGGTCCCGGTAAACAGTAAGGATGAGTTCGGTGAATTGGCGATCGCATTCAATAAACTGGCCCTTTCCGTCGAACAGGCGTGTAGCAAAGACGAGGATATGCCCAAACGGCTTAAGCATATCACCAGCAAGGTCGGGGTTTGAAAAAATGCTCTCAAGAAAGTGGTTCTCACCCTTTCCATTTTTGTTAAAATACAGTACTGTTAGCACTTCATGTCGACCAAGCCGATCATCCTTCGGTTCGAGGGCGTTTCTTTCGAATACGGCCACAACAAACCCATCTTGAATGAGGTGAGTTGTTCGGTGCGTCGCGGTTCCAAAATCACCATCATGGGCCAAAACGGGGCTGGTAAAAGCACGTTATTTCAACTCATTACCCGCGGCCTTATGCCAGAGTCGGGGAAGATATATGTCGATTCGGGGATGACGATCGCCACAGCGCGGCAGGTGATGCCGCGCGATGAGCTCGATCTTTCGGTGCGAGACTTTTTTCGAAAGGCGTTTGAAGATTCTGTGGCTGCCGGCCTGCGCAAAGACACAGGACCTATCTATGACATCGACCCCAAAATAGATGAAGTGCTTGAGGTGGTGCATCTGAAAGGGCATGAAAAACTCCATGACCGTATCATAAAAACGTTTTCGGGCGGCCAGCAGGCACGACTCTTGCTTGCTGCGGCGCTCATACAAGACCCGGACTTGTTGCTACTCGATGAACCGACCAATAACTTAGACAAAGCGGGGATAGAGCACCTCACTGCATTTCTGGTGCACTACCCAAAAACAGTGATCGTTATTTCTCATGATGCAGACTTTCTTAATGCATTTACCGACGGCGTCTTATATCTCGACGTACATACCAAGAAATTGGGGCAGTTCGTCGGAAACTATTTCGATGTCGTCGAACAGATATCGGCACAAGTTGAAAAGGAAAATAGAAAAAACGCCCAGCTTGCAAAAGAGATCCAGGAAAACAAAGACAAAGCGAATTTTTTCGCAAACAAGCGCGGCAAAAGGCGCCTCGTCGCCAAACGCATGCGTACCAAGGCGGAAGAACTTGAAGAAGAAAAGGTAGATACGAGAAAAGAAGACAAAACCATACGCGCATTTCATATCCCAGCGCAAGAAGGACTCAGTGGCACCATACTCACGCTCACGTCCTACAGCACGATAAACCCAAAGACGCACAAGCCGGTCATGAAAACGGCAGACATCAAACTCAAGCGAAATCAGCACTTGCTTTTGAAGGGCAGAAATGGCATTGGTAAAAGCACGCTCCTGGAATCGCTTGCTCGAGGTACTGCCCAAGGGTGTGTGATAAGTAATGATGTGAAAGTTGGGTACTATCGTCAAGATTTTTCGACGCTTGATTTTACGAAGAATGTGTACGACTCGTTGATGGAGGTTATGGAAAAACCATTCGAACAAACCATGCGCTCAACTGCCGCAGGGTTTCTGATAACCGGAGACATGATATATACAAAGATCGGCAACTTGTCGGAAGGTCAGAAAGGGTTGGTGGCATTTGCCCGATTGGTACTTGAGCGGCCGGGTCTGCTCATACTCGATGAACCAACCAACCATATCAACTTCCGTCATATTCCCATCATTGCCGAAGCGCTCAACACGTACATGGGCGCGATGATTCTGGTAAGTCATGTGCCCGACTTCGTGCAAAAGATCAGGATCGACGAAGTGCTTGATCTGGAAAAATAAGTCCATATCTCAAAGAAAAAGCCAGGAAAGAAAGGGTATTGACAAATCTTAAAAAAGGCGTATGGTGTGCATGATAAGTTTTTTGAGAAGAAAGTAAAAAAAGAAAAACAGGGGGCTTGGCGTCTTTCTTAATGTAAGGAGGATGTCATGCGCGTAAAGTTTGAAGAACTGGTCCGTGGTGCCGATATGCGGCATATCTGTGAATGCGCAGTCAATCCCAAGGCTGTGGAAGACGACACCGTCGAACGTATTGAGGAGGAGTGTCGTCATCGAGTTGCTCGGGTCAGGAACCCGCGAAGAATCGCGAACGGCCAGACTCCTCTGTTCGATAATCCACTTGAACAAAGGGGTCTTCGTCCCGGTGTGTTGTTTGGGGTGGCAACCCAGTATGCGTGGCGCGCATCTGTCGCCAACGGTAATAAGCTTGGGAATGCCAAGGGCACTCCGTTGGGCATGAGCCCCGAGGGTGTCGTGAGGCCGGGAGCAATGTTGCCGGTTGCCCGAGAAGACGAGGGAGAAGCACTCACTCCTGCGGATGAACAGCGGCGCCTCGAGCGAGCTCGCCATGAAGAGGCAATTGCTCGTCTCGAAAGGTACAAGGCCCAAGAGGAATGGAACCGACGTGCCATTGAGGCACAGCAGGAAATTAATGTGCTTCTCGGAGAGGACACCGCACACGGGGGCGACTTGGCAACGTGTATGTGTCTACTCGCTCAGGCACACTAAACAATAAGAAGAATAAACAATCTGAAGCCGCGACATTCATACAGAGTGCCGCGGCTTTACTCATGCAATTTTTATTTAATGATGATATAATAAAAGTGCATTATATATAAACCATTATCATTGTATGGAGATACAAGACAAAGTAGTGATCGTTACAGGAGGGTCGCAAGGTATCGGTCTTGCGATCAGCAAAGAGTTGGCATCGAAAGGTGCGAAAGTAGTGCTTGCTGCGCGCGACCTTGAAAAGTTGCAGGAGGCTGAGAAGGAAGTACCTAACTCGTTTGCGGTACAAACCGACATGCGTAAGCCGGAAGACATCAAGAAGCTTGTCGATGCGGCAATGGAAAAGTTTGGACGGGTCGACATCTTGGTCAACAATGCAGGCCAAGGCATGTGGAAGCCGGTCGAAAGCATCGACCTCGAGCATCAAAAATCGGTTATGGAACTCAATTATTACGGACCGCTCTTGGCCATGCAGGCCGTGATCCCGCATATGCGTGCTCAAGGCGGAGGCGCGATCGTCAACATCAGTTCAGCATCGGCAAAAATAACCGTCGTACCAAATCTTGCTGGCTACGCTTCCACCAAGTATGCGCTCAGCGGTATGTCGCTCATTGCGCGGCAGGAGCTTGAGAAAGATCATATTGCAGTAAGCCTCGTATATCCGATATTGGTATTGTCTGAGTTCGGCAATCATGCTCCCGATCCGGAACCAGAATGGTTGCGTCATCCGACGGAGACATCGCCGAAACTTCCCATGATCATGCCCGAAGACGTTGCAAAGAAAGTCGCGGAAGTCATTGTCTCCGGCGAAGCAGAAGTGATCGTAGGAGGACACTAAGCGCACCCATGCAAAGTATCGTTGTCAAAGATCTCTTAAAGAAGTTTGGCGATTTTACGGCTGTTGACCATATATCATTCGCGGTAGAAGAAGGCGAGATCTTCGCTTTCTTAGGCCCGAATGGTGCCGGGAAATCGACGACAATCAAGATGTTGACAACCCTCCTGAGCCCAACGAGCGGTTCGATTACCTTAGGTGGTTTTGACCCCGCACGCGATCCCGATCGCGTGCGGCGTTCGTTTGGGATCGTTTTTCAAGATCCAAGCCTCGACGATGAATTGACGGCATACGAAAACATGGAATTTCATGGCGTGTTGTACGATGTACCGAAAAAAGTCAGGCGTGAACGTATCGAAGAGTTATTAACGTTCGTCGAATTGTGGGATCGCAGAAAGAGCCTGGTAAAAGAATTTTCCGGTGGCATGAAGCGTCGGCTTGAAATCGCACGCGGACTTTTACATCATCCGAAAGTCTTTTTCCTCGACGAACCGACGATCGGTCTCGATCCGCAGACGCGCAATCATATGTGGTCGTACTTGCATGAACTCAATAAGAAAGAAGGCACGACCATTTTCTTTACGACACATTATATGGAAGAAGCCGAACACATAGCAGGACGCGTGGCGGTGATCGATCATGGCAAGATCATAGCATCAGGCACACCCGACGCATTGCGTACCCAGACGCGGACCGAGACTCTTGAAGAGGCGTTTCTCAAACTTACCGGCAAAAATATACGCGAAGAAGAGAGTAGCTCGCTTGATCGGATGCGCTCGTTTCGTCACATGCGTGGACGATAACTTTTGTATATGCAAACAATCTATATTTTGTGGCTTCGACAACTCAAACGCTACCTGCGGTCGCGGTCGCGCATTGTAGGCTCGCTTGCCCAACCGCTTTTGTTCATGATAGCGCTTGGATACGGCTTCGGTCCGGTGTTTCAAAATGCCGGGCAGGGAAACTATATCGAATTTTTGGTGCCGGGCATCATCGGTATGAGCATTATTTTCACGTCGATCTTTTCCGGTATCGAGATCATCTGGGATCGTCAGTTTGGTTTCCTCAAAGAGACGCTCGTGGCACCCGTCTCGCGTATCAACATCATGATCGGCAGGACGCTCGGTGGTGCGACGATCGCTACGATACAAGGAGTCATCGTCCTGTCCCTGTCGTTCATTGTCGGCTTTCGTCCATATAATTGGGCGCTCATGCCATTTGTCGTCCTCACGATGCTTTTGGTCGCGCTTCTTTTTACGGCTTTGGGAACCGCAATCGCATCGAATTTGCGCGATATGCAAGGCTTTCAGCTTATCATGAACTTTCTCGTGATGCCGCTTTTCTTCCTTTCCGGATCGCTCTTTCCGCTCAATAATTTGCCTACGGCACTGGTCATCGTCGCACGATTCGATCCGCTTTCATATGGTATTGATGCATTTCGCAGCCTACTCATCGATGCATCGCATTTTGGTTTGCATGTGGATATCTTCTTTCTCGTCGTCGTGACAACACTATTCTTGCTTCTGGGAAGTTACTTCTTTTCCAAGATCGAGGTTTGATCTGGCTATTAGTTTTGTGTGGCTGCATTTTGCATTCGCCCGCCAAGGTTGCTGCCTTCTGGACGGATCTGTACCATGGTTGCACTGACGCTGCCGTCGGAGTTCGTTTTTCCGTTTGCAACAACGTTGGTACCGACGGAAAGATCGGCTGACGAACCCTCGGTACTTTTTGTTACCGCTGTACTCG
>CAZWIY010000026.1:0-5906 GCA_964634575.1 uncultured Candidatus Saccharibacteria bacterium
GCCCGTACCCTCCCCCGTGGTCACGAAATCACCGGCGCACACTTTGTATGCAGTCTCCGTTTTATTTTTCGGTACATCAAAAAGCGGTTCGTATGAGAGACCAACTAAATCTTTTCCCGAAAATACTGTTACTTTTTCTTCACGCCCCTCAGTCACTCTCGTCATTTCAGAAATAACATATACACCACCCCGAAGTGACGCAACATATGTCTCTCTGGCATTTACTGCAAGTGCGACGTTTGCCGGCAGCGTCCACGGCGTCGTCGTCCATGCGAGTATATATACATCGCCTTGCAAACCAATTTTCTCAGGATTCTTGACTTTAAACTTTACCGTCACCGTTTCGTCCGTCACCTCTTTATATGAATGATCCATCGCGATCTCGGCTTTCGCCAAGGGCGTCTCGCAATGCGGACAATACATCAAAACCTTGCGACCTTCGTAGAGCAAACCTTTTTCATGCACTTGCTTGATCGCCCACCATACGGACTCGATGTACGTGTTGTCCATCGTCTTGTACGAATGATCGAAGTCGACCCATCGCCCGATGCGTTCGATGTATCGTTTCCATTCATGCACGTACGCGAGCACGACACGTTTCGCTTCCGTGTTAAACGTGTCGATGCCGAGCGCCTCGATGTCTTTCTTGGTCTTGAGTCCCAATTTCTTTTCGACATCGTTTTCTACCGGCAAGCCGTGGCAGTCCCAACCCCATCGGCGACGCACATGATAGCCACGCATGGTCTTATAGCGTCCCACCGCATCTTTTACAGAAGACGCGAGCAAGTGCCCCATATGCGGCAAGCCCGTCGCAAATGGTGGCCCGTCGTAAAAGACGAACTCGCCATTTGGCGCTTGTTTTTCAAGTGATTTTTTGAAGATCTCTTTTTCCCTCCAAAACGCAAGCACCCGCTCCTCACGCGCTGCAGTCTCGCTTTTTTGTCCCCCTTCTTGTTTATCCATATGAAAAATCTAGCACGTTTGGACAAAAACGAAAATGAGGCCCGCTTCGTCAAGCGATAGCA
The DNA here is from genome assembly GCA_964634575.1 of uncultured Candidatus Saccharibacteria bacterium. Classification (GTDB taxonomy): domain Bacteria; phylum Patescibacteriota; class Minisyncoccia; order Phycocordibacterales; family UBA12088; genus CAZDRD01. Next base: position 1,026 of record CAZWIY010000026.1, read on the forward strand.
GCACCGCTCCCTTCAATAGATAGCGTTTATACGTAATCAGGCGTTTGCTTCATCCACTGACCAGGATTACTCGAAACACCGTTCCATAATCCCTCGATAAGGGCCCCGGTAGCTGCTGTGCCGTTCCTGTCGTAAACCTTGCTGTTCTGTAGATCATTGATCCAATGCGCTATACCAGATCCGTTCATTCTCCAATACCTGCAAAGGATGCGGGCTGTGGTTCCGGAATTTAAGATTTTGACTACCGAGTCCATTGATTGGATCGCGTTACATGTGACATTTTCAATTCTTATTGGGCTACCGCCAAAGTTGTCCAGAATGATGACACTCTGTTGTGCACCAACAACTGCTGTTTCGGACTTTACTCCGTCGATATCAAATTCATCTATGGACGACCCGAATGTCTTTACATAGATGAGCGCAGTGCCATTACTGTCTCCACTAACCTGCCTAACAGCGAACTTGTGCCATATATCAGAGCCACCACGCTCAAAATGGAATCCATATGTTCCGTTCAGGAACGATCCGCGATTCCATATCATTCCGGGAGGAGAGCCGCGGGTCAGGCGGATACCTGCCTGTGGAAAACTCGATACGATCACGTTAGAGATCAGAAAATTTTCCCCCGTACGACGATTGAGGTCGATACCGCAGCCGGTAGTGTTGCCAACTTTATCGCCACGTAGGTAGAGGTCTCTGATCTGGAACCAGTGCAACCACTCATTCGTCGGGATGGTAGGATCAGGAACCAGCAGGCTCAGGTTCGACCCGGCCTTCTGCAGCAACCGCGACCCGGTGATGCCCTGAGGGGCCGGCACACTGCCGTAGAACTGTAGCGGTCGCGGCAGGGTGATCTGCGAGACGAGGTATCCCGCCGACGAGGCCGGGACCGGTGGGACGTAACACAAGCACGTCGTGACGGCGGCGCAGTTTACGGCAGACTGGATGGCGACCGTATCATCGGTCGTGCCATCGCCTGTGGCACCAAACCATTTTACGTTTACAGCTCCTGAATACTGACGTTTCCACCTCCCCGTTCCGCCTGCATTGGGCGCGATGATCGTACCGCCGTTATCTGCTGTCGTCGAGGCGGCATCCCAGTAGAAATACCCTTCTCCTCCGTCGCCGTCCACGGCATACGAGCGGACATAGACCAGGGGCGCACCGCTTACCGGGGCAGTGAGCGCCTTGAGTGCCGCAATTGACGCCACGTGAGGAACGGCAGTCGGTTGGATCGTTCCGTCAGTATTATGACTGATCGATAAAAAATCATTGAGGACGGTTCCCCACGATCCGCCGTCTCCTCCTGGTGTTGGTAAGCGTGCCATATGGTAAAAAATAATTACGTGATTAAGTACGAACTACTCTGTGCATTATTAAGTATACTATAACCCTTAAGAGAGTTATGTGTATATCTCGACCGACTCGCGTCTCTTGTATGCTATGCTAACCTATAATTATGCATAGATACACCAGCAGAAAAGTATATCTTCTTTTATTTATTGTATTTATTTTTAGTGCGTGTCTGTATTCTATACAATACGTCATTGCTTCAACGACTGACGGCACTATAGATGCCGCCAATAAATGGGCGTGGTCGGAAAATACCGGATGGATCGACTTTGGCACCAGTGGCGGCAATGTGCACGTGACCGATACTGCGCTCACCGGCTATGCTTACGGGGAAAATATCGGATGGATATCGCTTAACTGTTCCAATACCAGCTCGTGCGGTAGCAATGGTTACGCGGTCGCAAACAACGCTGAAGGTACGCTCTCAGGGTATGCGTGGTCTGAAAACGCGGGATGGATACACTTCGCTCCGACCGGCGGGGGCGTGACGATCAATGCATCGGGTGTATTCACCGGATCTGCCTATTCTGAAAATCTCGGCTGGATAGTGTTTGGAACCGATCATCCGGTCACGACCGATTGGCGTCCCGCGTCAACACGCCAAAATCCATCCGGCACGAGTAGTACGCCCGTGTCTACCAACAACGGCGGTAGCGGAAAGTTACTCGTATCAGAACCCAGGACTTCAAAGAACGCCACGGGTACTACCGCAACGTCTACTGCCACCCCTGGCACCAACCCTCTACTCATCAATCCTATTGTCTCACCTTCCACACCACCCGCGATTCCAAATACTTCCGTAACCAATGTTTCCACGACCATCACTCGATTTATGTTTTCACGCGATCTGACACTACGCAGGACCAGTCCCGACGTGCAAGCGCTGCAAAAATATCTCAACGGGAACGGCTTTATCGTCGCATCAAGCGGTGCCGGCTCACCAGGCAACGAAACAAATTATTTCGGATCATTAACTCGCTCCGCTCTCATACGTTTCCAAGAAGCACATGCTGCAGAAATACTTACGCCTGTTGGCCTCATGAAAGGTACTGGATACTTCGGTCCGAGTACGCGCCTGTTTATCAACACTCATTAAAACTTTGTATGGAGGAAAGCCCTGTCAAAAAATTTCTGCGTTTCGTAGCAAGTATCATGGTGTCGGTAGTAATAGTGAGTGGTGTCGCGTATGCTGGTTCCCTCACCCCTCCTTCCGGCACGCCTGCTGCGACAAGCTATACGCTCGATGATATTTACACGCGACTCACCACCAACGCAAGCACAACTGCTGGTAACCATACGCTCACCCTCTCCGCATCGCCTACGGCATCTTTCCATACACTCAGCCAGATTTATGCTGCCATTCCGACCGTTGACCCCGCAACCATCGCGACGAGTACTGTATACATGGGCGTACGCGGCACCTTTCTTGGCAATATATTTAATGGCTCCGGCCAAAGTGTGACCGGCGGTTCGCAGGCAAATGGTGGTGTCAACGACGTCAACAACAACACCATGCCGCCGAACGATCGGTACTCGACTACATGGACTATATGCACCTCAGGCAACAACTATTGCGGTACTGGCGACCCGGCCGCAAATGCCAAAGATTTGGCGACAGGCCTCACCTGGAGCCATGCGTGCACCGGCACGATGTGTGAGGTTTTTATTATGCCCAATACCACCATCACCAAGGCGGTCACCACAAATTTCAACAACGAACTGTTGATTGCGACCACTGGTTTCTTCAACGTTCCCGGGACTACCGCTTCCGATGCCGACTCGACGCTTGCGATAAGCAGCGCGTCGGTTAACTCAGGCAAACAAGCGCTTCAGTACCGAATCGCTGCAACAACCGGTTCATACACCACCTCTCTTACTACTAGCGAGAGTGCGGCAAGTTGGGGTGCTATCCTCGCCGCATTCAAACCCGCCACTCCTGGCGCCAACATTCAGCTCGTACAGGCGACCAGCACGACGCTTGTTACATCGAGCACCTGCGCGCCGAGATTAGACAACGTTACTGCCGGCAACTTACTGGTCTTTGCGATACGATTTACTGTCAGTTCCAGCAGTGCAGTGACCACCACCACCCTTGCCGACAGCATGTCCAACGCATGGACCGTCGTTGCAACCGCCACCGCTCCGGGAGCCACCAGCGTACCGAGAGAGATGTTGTTCTTTGCACCCAATGTCACAGGCGGTACCGTAACCGCAACCGGCACTCTTCCTTCGTCCATAAGTCGCAACTGCATCCTTGCGGAATTTTCCGGTGTCGCCACTTCCAGCCCGCTTGATACCGCATCGTCGATCGCCAGCAATTCAACGATGGGTACGTACTCATGGGACAATTCTGCCACGAGCAATGGCGGTCTTACCGCATCACAACTCTGCTCAAGCCATACTGGTTGGTATCTTCCCCATCAAAAGCAGATGATGCAGGCGTATATAGATGGCTCGTTCGGACGTCTGACGAATGCAAGCAGCACCAACTATTGGTCCGCCACGACGTTTTCCCAAAATACCGCTTCCGCATGGGTACCGGATTTCTCATCAGGGGATCAGCCAACTGCCGCCAAAACCGCTTTATGGAAAGTACGTTGCGTTCGTTAATAATTTCCTGCTATACGTATGAAAAAATTTTTTAGAGAACTATCGAACAACAAAACGGGATTGGTGATGAGCCTTGTCATTGCCACCATACTGACCGTTACGGTGGTGCATGCCGGTTCATTGACGCCGCCAAGCGGAACTCCGGGAGCAACCGGTTATACCCTCACGGATATTTATCTGCGTCTGACCGCCAATACGAGCGCTACCGCGGCAAATCACTCGCTCTCTACCTCAACCGCGCCGGCAGCGTCGTTCTATACGCTGACACAAATTTACAACGCTATTCCCACGATCGACCCGGCAACCGTAGCAACGGGCACGACTATCTTGGGAGTGTCCGGCACGTTGCTTGGCAATCTATATGCCGGTTCAGGACAAAGTTTCAGCGGCGGGTCTCCAGCAAACGGAGGTATCGATGACAACAACAACGGCTCGCAGCCCCCGAGCGATCGCTACGCCACCACCTGGCTCTCGTGCACCTCAGGCAATAACTATTGCGGCACCGGCGACCCGGGCGCACGCGCCAAGGACATCGCAACCGGTCTTATATTCAGTAGCCCCTGTAGCGGCGCGGGATGCGCTTCGTTCAGCACTTCCTCAGCTACGGTCTACACGTGGGATAATTCAGGTGCCAACAACAGTGGAATGACTGCGTCCCAACTCTGCTCAAGCCATACCGGTTGGTACCTACCGCACCAAAAGCAGATGATGCAGGCGTATATAGATGGAGCATACGGCAATCTCGTGCCAGTAGGAGACGTACGCAGTTATTGGGAGGCCACCCTCGATTCCCGAACGCTGATCCCCGAATGGATACCCTTGAGCACCGGCGGTGCACAAAACAGTGCCGCCAATACGACAAAAAGTATTATTTGTGTGCACTCGTAAAAACGAAAACGCCGCATCGAGTACGGCGTT
>CAZWIY010000026.1:5916-7229 GCA_964634575.1 uncultured Candidatus Saccharibacteria bacterium
TGCACTCGTAGCGGTGTAAGCTTTAATATATATCCCAAACGTCAGTACTCACCTGAATTAATGTCTTGGCAGTATTTTGTGCGATCGTTGCCGTGCCGTTGAGCGTCACCCCACTTGCGGGCGACACGGTCACACCCCCTGCTCCCGCGGCAAATAGTCGAATATTGATACCGACAGGAAGCGGTGTGGTGGCATTGGTAGGAATGGTATAGGTCACAGCGCTTGCATTGGTAAACCGGACGTAACCCTCGCGAAGAGCGAGGTTTGATACGGTTACCGAGGTTCCTGACTCTGTACGAATTGGCACCGAAACAGGCCGTGTCGTCATGATCGGCGGATTGAATATCCTGATGCTATACGTCCCGTTTGCGCCCCCGGTACCATTGGCTGTCGCGTGTGCATACCCAAGAATGATGCCATCAGCAACATTGATGGCACCACCCACTTTCCCTGACGTTGCAGACATTTTAACCAAATCGCCATATCCAACCGTAGGCAATGTCTGCACATCCGCATTGACAGTCACATTAAGCCCTTGCTCAACAATGAGACATATATTGTTTGCCGTGCCATCATTATCCTCTAAAGCAACGCCAGCAAAGGCATTGACGTAACCGAGATTGGCGGGAGTGCCGATTGAGACAGTGTTGGTGCTGTCCATTACTACATCGCCCGCAATCCATGATTGGCCAGTGGTACATTTTCGCCCATGGCCCCAACCGTCCCAAGTCGGGCCGACATGGTGAAACTGGATGCGATTGACACTCTGGTCGCTGTTGGCTGCGAACAAATGCTTCCCATCATTCTTGGCCCGTGTCACCAGCCCTCGTACATCGCCCTCGATAAAGAAGCCGGGTGCGCGTCCGATATTGAACGTGCCCTTGGAGCCGGGAGTCCAACCGAAGGTCTCCTTGAAACCCAAGAAGGAAATGCGCTCACCTTTGCCCATACCAACGACAGCAGCCTTTGCCTTACTTGCAAGATTGTTCGCAGGCTCCCAGTTGAAGTTATTCATCTCGAAATTGCAGTTATACCAGTATGATACCGGATTTCCCCCGCCCGCTTCACTTTCATCCGAGATAAAGCCATTGCCGATGTACTCTGTCGTGCACTGAACCCAAGTCGAGTTAGCAAAGCTAACGAGGTTGTCGCTGTAGGTAGTCTGCCCGTTACACTCTTTATATATGCCATACGGCGCACCACCGATGTAGCATTTGATAAACGTGCCTTGCGCCCCAGCACGATAATCAATACCGATCGCAGCGAAAGCGCAGCCATTCAAGTACACACCTTCAAAGAGATGCCCGCCAAAG
>CAZWIY010000026.1:7288-8149 GCA_964634575.1 uncultured Candidatus Saccharibacteria bacterium
CCAATATGCCCCGTAGTAGTTCTTGTGGCACTGTACATTAGAAAATTGTGAATGGTCGCCGGCAATACATAAACCAGCGTAGAAAAACTTGATGACGCAGTTGTAGAGCTTCCGTTGAGACCCAGGGAGCACGCCCTTCATCTGACAAGGCGCAACGCCGAGTGTGTGCGTCTCATTCGGGCCCCAGAAACGGATACCATCGATGTATCCGTCAACCTTATATCCGGTTCCCCCAAGCGTTCCATCCGCCGGTCGTACCGCCCACTTGCCAGTGCCGAGGTCCGCGTTCCACTTGTATTGGGTTCCGAAACCGTCGCCAAGCCAGTTCACCTGCTGCGTTATCGTGGCATCATAGATGACACACTTCGGCAGAAGGATTTCTGTATTACAAACGTACGTTCCGCGAGGAGAATATATCGTCCCACCGCCATGATCGCGCAGATAGTTGATAGCAGTCTGCGTGGCGACGCCATCCAGTTCATCGGAGAGCGCTGCTGCAGAAGGATGTATTGCTTGTGCTTCTGCAAGTGTTGCATAGATGGTGCTGAGGGGATGACTCTGACCATCACCGATCGCACCGAAGTCTTTGACACTGATTCGTTCGTTGAGTTTGCCGGAGACGGTTTTTGGTGTAGTGCTCCCTATGGGTGTGTATGTTGTATGACCGGCGGCATCATGTTCAACAGACAAATATTCATTGAGTACATTTCCCCAACTTCCTGCATCCGATCCGGGGGTGGGTAGGCGTGGCATAATACGTAATATTAAAAGAATAATTGGTCATCTGGTAACATACTTTTAATGTTACCCCCCCCCCCGGCCTTTTTGTCGATGGCAGAGATGGGGATTATTCTTTTCATA
>CAZWIY010000026.1:8159-10387 GCA_964634575.1 uncultured Candidatus Saccharibacteria bacterium
ATCACCGTAAACCTCATGTCCGGCTCCCATGGCCGAATGAGTGGTGGCTCCACACAGGGCTGACTAACATCATCTTCATCGCCGTTCATTTCTTTCTCTCCTTATCGAGACTCCTATTCAATCCACAGATAAGGTACCACACGCTACATGAAATTACCATTACATCTTCTCAAGCGTCGGCATACCCAAAAGATGCAGTCCATTTTTCATCGTGACGGCAAACGCCTGCGTCAAAGCGAGTTTGTACGGAGCGGCATCGGTACCATCGAGTATTTTTTCCTTCGCGTACCAAGTATTGAACACACCGGCAAGTTCGATGAGATACGTCGCGATATAATGCGGCTCATATTCCCGCGCAGCCCGTGCCGCGACTTCCGGCAAGCGATACAGCAGGCGCTCGGGATCGGTCACTATAGCAGGTAGTACGCCAGTCCCCACTGCAACATTTGCATAACGCGCCTTTTCGAGCACCGATTGTGCGCGGGTGTATGCGTATTGCAGATACGGTCCCGAGTCTCCTTCAAACGAGAGCGATTGTTTGGGGTCGAATATGATATTTTTTCCCGTTGATTGCTTCAAGATAGCATATTTGATCGCACCCACCGCAACCGCCTCCGCTATTTTTTCTTTTTCTTCGGGAGGAAGGTCGCGACCCTCTATCACCTCAAGTGCCATTTCGATCACGTCGTGCAACAGCGATTCGCCGGTGATGACATTGCCCCGACGGGAAGACATTTTTCCTGACGCAAGCTGCATCATGCCGTGCGTTATACACAGCAGTTTGTGTTCGAACTCCGGCCGCAGTAGTGTAAGTGCTTTCCACACTACTTTGAAGTATTCTTTTTGCTCGACCGCGGTCGTGGTGATCGAGAGATCGAACGGTGCCGTTTCATGCTTGAGTAGGACAAGACCGAGGTCTTTGGTTTCGTAGGTCGGAATACCATCTTTGGTGATAAAAACGCGTGTATGCAAACCGTACTGCTCGCCATGAAAGACCACCGCGTCGTCGCTTGTTTCAAATACACCCTTCTCGAGTCCCTCTTTTACAAGCTCCATCCCCCTCTGTGCAGTCTGACTTTCGAAAAAATAGTGATCAAATTTCGTACCGAGCAGTTTGTACAGCTCTTCAAAGTGATCGAGCGAGACTTTTTTCCCTCGCTCATATAACTCAAGAATTTCCGGATCGCGTGCGTACACTTTTTTATTGATCGCAGCGATCTCGGCTTTTGCCGTCTCGCCTTCTTCGTATTGCGTATTGCCGTAGACATACGCTTCACCGATCTTTTCGACATCGGAGCCATCGTATCCTTTCTGCCGCATCCCCCAGAGCGCTTTCGCCACATGGAGGCCTACGTCGCCCTGATAATTGGCACGTATGACCGTGCTCCCCGCAGCTTCTACCATGCACGCAACAGACTCGCCGATCGTATTGGTCATGAGATGGCCGATATGAAATGGTTTGAAGGGGTTTGGCTGCGTGTACTCGACCATTACTTTCTTACCCCGCAAAGCGCCTCCCATTCCCCACACATCTTGTTTTGAAAGTATGTCTCGTATGCTTTCTGTAAAAAAATCACGCGTGAGAAAAAAGTTGATGAATCCCGGTCCCGCTATCTCTACTTTTTCAACACCTTCAATCTGACCAAGACTAGCGAGAATTTTTTCAGCAAACTCTTTCGGCGACACGCCTGCCTGCTTTGCCGCCACAAGCGCAACGTTGGTCATGTAGTCGCCATGCGAGAGGTCAGTAGGGTGCGTCAATTCAATAGCGTTGAGTGTAATGCCCTCTTTTTCACAGGCTTTTTTTATGGCATCTTGTATGCGCATTTCGATCATATGCCCACTATACGCAAACAAAAGCTAAAGTGCAAAAAGAAAAAGCCACCCCTCCGTCGAGACGAAGGTTTGGCTTTCTGTCCTACATAGGAAGGAATTAACGTGAAGCACTTGCGGGTAACTGGTGTCCGTCTTCGTTATTCCCAGCCGTCGACCGCACAGGCACTCCGTAACTTCGCACAGCACTGACGAGGTTATGATCCACCTCGAATGTCCCGTAGGAAGTAGCCATGAGAAGTGTCTGATTAGGGCCAACAGACACCGTCACCATTGATCCGCGCAAACGGATTTTATTGCACAGATCCCTGATACGCGACTCAACTGGACGAGCACCTTGGGCGGGAATTATCGCCCTTGCTTCAGGCGATATTGTGACTTTCCGCTTTGCCATC
>CAZWIY010000027.1:0-10210 GCA_964634575.1 uncultured Candidatus Saccharibacteria bacterium
GGATTCCTTTTCCCTCTTGTGGCACTATGGCAAGTAAGAATACCCGCGACACTGAAACTGCTGAAAACAGTGAGATGATGACGCCAAGACCAAAGACCAGCGCAAAGCCCTGTACGATCGATGTGCCGATCCAGAAAAGAACGACGGACGAAATAAGCATGGTGAGGTGACCGTCGCGGATGGCGGGCCATGCGCGCGAAAAGCCGGCGCGCACCGCACCGCGTGGCTCTAACCCTTTGCGCAATTCTTCTTTGATGCGTTCAAAGATCAACACATTGGCATCGACCGCCATACCGATCGAGAGTATGAATCCGGCGATACCCGACGCCGACAGCGTGATCGGAATGAGTTTGAAAAACGCGAATGAAATGACAACATACATCGAAAGGGCGATCACCGCTACCAGGCCCGGCAAACGATACCACAAGATCATAAAAAGACCGACGAGGCCGAGGCCGACGATACCTGCCTTCACGCCTTTTGCGAGTGTCTCTCCACCCAGCGTCGCGCCGACGGTTTGGCTGGATGCGAGCGTGATGGGTACGGGCAATGCGCCGATGTTGAGATTGCGCACCAGTTCACGGGCTTCTTCGGGCGTGAATTTGCCGCTGATCGTCGCTTGACCGCCTTCGATCGCCTCACGAATGACCGGCTCGGAAAGAAGCTGTCCGTCGAGAAAAATGGCGAGTTGTTCGCCCACATGTTCGCGGGTGATCGTCCCAAACAATTCTTTCCCTTCATCATTGAACGTCAAGACGACGATCGATTCGGAAATGCCCCCTTGCGGCGCACGAAACTCCAACTGGGCATGTGTCAGATACCTGCCCGTAAGGCCGGTCGTGGCATATCGCTCGTCCGTCGACGAAGCTGCGGGATTTTTCACCAGTTTAAACTCGAGGACGGGCGTCGCGCCAATAAGTTTGATGGCCTCATCGATATCGGTTACGCCCGGAAGTTCAACGATAAGACGTTCGCTGGTAGTGCCTTGCGAAAATACGCTCGCGGATTCGGACTGGACCAAAGGTTCGGAAACGCCAAAGAGATTGACCCGTCGTTCAATGACGTCGCGTAAGGCCCGCATCGCTTCCGGCACTTCTTGACGACTCAAGGAAGATGTGTCTGCTTCATAGGTCAGTTGTGTACCGCCGATCAGGTCGAGCCCGAATTTAAAAGGAAACCGCGCGTCCGGAACTTGGTTTATATACACAAAATAGCCGACCAGCAATCCGGCTATGACAAGCGCCACGGCTCCAACACGTGTCGGTAACATGCACCCTAGTATAGACATTTCCCCAAGTTATGCAACCGATGGAGTTGTGTTTATGTGGTACACTTTTATACTAACCTTATCTGCGTGTTATCAATCATTCATTATTGTTATGGAAATAGCTAAAACCTCCTGGTATATTTATCTGCTCATCGCTTTTGGCAGCTTCCTTCTTGGAACGGTGTTGTATATAACGACACCAGCCATGCTCCGCGCACAGAGCGCGCCCACCCTTCCGGGAGAGACGGCATTAGGAGCACCGTGTCCCGTGATCAATTCAGGAGACAGCGTCCCAACCGGTTTCGGCGTACCCTACAACGTCTTTTCCAGCGCTCGCGAGCTGTTGGTTAAGCCGTTTTGTACTGATCGAGGATTCATTGCACGTTTCGGATATGATTCATCCGGCACCGTCGCGATATATCGTTCAGGATACCGATGGGATGGCAGTAAGTGGAGTTCTATGAATTTTTCTTCTGACGGCGGTATTACCTCAGGTTCGTACATTATCGGAAAAGCAAAAACATCCACGACGCGGTATGCGACAACCACCACTACATCATTCGTCGCTTTTACCTGCGTGTACAACGGCAGCGCATGGAAATGCGGATGTAAAGACAGTTCATGCAGCACGCCGTACTGGCAGCTTCAGGCCGCAACCAATATATTCATGCCAGACATACGTGTCACTGTGTCTACTACATCAGTCGCACGAGGACAAGGATTCAACGTTACGTACCATAACAATGGCGACCAGCCCATATATAACTGCCCCGGAAAAACATCGCTGGAATACTTCTCCGACTCCCGGTGGCGTAGTTTCTCACTGAGGCCGGTTGGAGTGACCTCGTCTTCCTGCCTGTCGAGCATGATCGCTGCTGGTTCCTACTACACCGTCTCGTTTAGTTTACCGTCAAGCGCACCGGCAGGTACGTGGCGTGCTGTGTACAAGCCCGATTCGACTTACATGTTTTACTCTTCAAACTTTACGGTAACGAGCGGTTCGTGCACGTCTAGTTGCGAACCGCCACCACCAAATAATCCGCCCGCAAAATAGTCTGCACTCTTGTACCTTGAACACGCTTTCTCTTCAGGCACAAAATATTTTCTACAATGTTGACTCGAAAGCATTTCGCGTGGTCAACGATCTCTTGGCGGCGACCACCATTGTAGCCATTGCGGGCATTGTCTGTGAGACCGTGCCCGTTTTTGTGCCGTATCTTCCGTTGCTCAATACCATAGAATATATTGCGGTGGCGATCTTTACCGTCGAATATATCGGCCGCATTATCGCCAATTACGGCCATATTCGAAAATACGTGCTGGGGTATTTCGGTATTATCGATCTGCTTTCCATCGTACCCACACTTTTCGGACTCGGTAATTCTATCTTCCTTAAGTCGGTGCGCATATTGCGTATCTTGCGTTTATTGCGCATGATCCGACTTGCGAAATTGGCCCGTATGGATGACGGGCTGGTCGAACCTGAGGTACACGCACATGTATATAAATTGTCGGTTCGTATTTATTTTTTCGCCCTGTTTTCATCAGTGACCATATTTGGCACGCTTATGTATCTTGCCGAAGGATATCGGCCGGAGTTCGCAAGCATCCCCTTGGGCATGATTTGGGCTGCGAAAGTATCGCTCGGCGGCGTGGCACAGTATATGCCCGAGACAACCGTCGGCGATCTTATTACGATTGCAGCACGCTTTTGCGGCCTTTCGTTATTTGGTCTCATGATCTCCATTATCGGAGGATCGCTGCGATGGATGCTTTTTGGCAGTCAGGATATGGAGGAGCCGGACGCAGTGCTTTCCGAACGTTCCGTACGCAGTTGATGCAGCGTGAGAAGATTTTTAAACAGCATGGCAACGGTGACCGGCCCGATACCGCCGGGAGTCGGGGTCATAAGTAACGCTTTGTCCGCACAGGCAGGGTCGGCATCACCGGCAATTTGACCTTCCGCCTCCGATGTACCGGCATCGAGTATGATGACGCCCTCGCGTACCATGTCCGGCTTGAGCAACCCGGGTGCGCCGGCACCTAAAACAATAATGTCCGCGTCTTGCGTGATGGAAGCGATGTCGAGCACCTGGCCGCTCGCGTTTTGCACATGAGCCCCCATACGTTCCAGCCAAATGGTTGCCGGTGCGCCCACGAGCTTGCCCGCTCCGATCACGGCAACCTTTTTGCCGGTCACGCTATGTCCGTAATATCGCAAGATTTCTTGCAAAGCGCCAACGACCGGCGGCAGAATGGGAAGTTTGTTATCGCGAAATTGCGCATACGCCGTCGCGCCCAACACATCCACATCGTGCGTGACCGGCAGGATGCGATAGACATCTTCGCCGGCGATACGCGGCGCAAGCGGCGTCTGCACGATGATGCCGTCATTGGTTTTTGTGAGATGCAGGATCTTGCCCAATAGCACGTCGCCGCCTTCGGTCGATTTGAGCCGATCGATATGCATATCGACGCCGATCGATTCGGCGAAACGCAATTTCGCGCGCACGAACCGCTCGACAATGGAATTGTCCTCGGTGATGATATCGGTCAAGGTAAGCGATAGCCGTTTTCGCCGTATTTCTTCACGAAGCGATTGTGCGACCCCTTCCGCAATACGTTTTCCTTCTGCGAGCATGTGTTAGTTATAGCAGATTCTCTTACCATTTAGAAGTCTTATCGTTTGTACCGTACTTTTAGCGCTTGAATACCCTCTTCAAGATTGATGGTCGGCTGCCATCCCAAGAGCGCCTTGGCTTTGGCAGTATTGGCAACACAACGCAATGGTTCGATACGAGACGCGACACGTTCGGTAGGGCCGCCAATGATCGCGGCGATATCATTGACCGATGTTTCAATACCGCTTCCGATATTGATCACTTCCCCGTTTTCGACGGTCTCACTCTCAGCTGCGTATATGTTTGCCGCAACTACGTCGGTCACATGCACGTAATCACGCGTGTTGGTGCCATCGCCCGTGATCGTCAGTGGTTTGCCTTGCGCATAGAGATCAATGAACTTGCCAACGACCAGTGCATACGCTCCGGCAGGGTCAAAATTCGGACCATATACATTGAAATACCGAAGCGACACGGTCGGCACATCGTATAGTTGCGACCATAGGATATGCATATGCTCACCGATGTATTTATGCAAACCGTACGGACTCTTCGGCCGAGCGGCGAGTTCTTCGTAGAGGGGCATCGTCTCATGATCGCCATAGACGGCAGCGGATGAAGAGAAAATGACCTTTTTGACCAGAGCGCTCCGTGCAGCTTCGAGTACATGGAGTGTACCCGTAACATTGACATCGTGCGTCATGATTGGATCATCGATAGATCCTTGCACTCTCGGCAAGGCCGCCAGATGAAAAACATAATCAGCCCCTTTGAAAATATCCTTGAGCTTTTCGCCCTCCCGTATATCAACGTTATGAAGCGTAGCGTCCTGATTGATACGCGATTCGATCCTGCCGCCCATAAAATTATCGACAACATGCACTTCAAAACCCTGCTCAAGCAGTTGGTTCGTCAGATTAGAGCCGATAAAACCCGCTCCACCGGTGACAATCGCCTTTTTCATATGTGGGGCAATTATACAGAAAATTCAAAAGAAGACAAAGCTTAGACTCCGCTGCGAGAAACAAGCGTTCGGATGGTCTTGAGCGCTATCTCGATATCGAGCACTAAGGATCGATTTTTGAGATAGTACAAATCATGTGAGAGCTTGTTTTTTGTCTCTTCGATGTCAACACCATGATGCGGATGTCCTTCATGGTAGATCTGCGCCCATCCCGAAAGACCAGGCGTAATAAGATTACGCGTCGGATAATACGGTATGGCTTGGGTGTATGATGCCACCGCCTGCGCAAACTCTGGGCGTGGGCCGATCAGCGAGTACGATCCAGCGAGTACATTCCACAATTGCGGCAATTCATCAATGCGCCACGTGCGCAAGAAACCCCCGACTCGCGTCACTTCATTTTTCATATCAGTATTCCATACGCCACCATCATTGAAACGCATGGTTCTGAATTTGATAAGGCGCAACGGTTCACCATATCGCCCAACTCGCACTTGTATGCTGGTAAGCGGCCCTTTGTCTTCAAGATAGATAGCAAGCGCGACGAAAGGAACCAGCAGTATGGTTGGTATGCCGAGTATGATGGCACCTATGATATCGGTGGCACGATGAAAAATATTATACATGATTCTCGGGCGTGTGGTGAGATGTTCAAGAAACCATGTATGATCGAGCATGGAAAGCGGAATGCGACGAAAGATTTGCTCGTACAAACGCAATGTATCGAGAAAAACGAAGTTTTTCTCTTCATATAAAAGTGTGTAGAGGACCGGCAGCACGACGTGCGTCTTTTCGTTACGAGTATCCGCGACGATCGTCGTGATATTTCCCTGTGCGATAATAATCCGAAGCTCCTGTTCGATATTGTTCATCGAAGCAAGTTTGGCGGGATTTATCCGATGTGTAAAATGGAGACCGTAACGTATATTACCGTTAATCTCAACGAACAGTTCATCCGCCTCTTTCCCTTCGCTGATAAGTAACGCATGCTCCGGTTCACGCACTCCCATACGTGTCGCTAAAAACAGTCTCCACAAGAGCACCAATAGCCATGAGATGATAAGATAGATAAAGAGTATCGTTTTTGGCGTAATGCCAAAATATGGAATAAGAAAGAAAAAGAGTGCCGCAAGGATAACGTTGACGATCAACGTTTTGATGATCAGTTCAGTGAGGTGTTGTTTGAAAAGTACCGTGTGTCGATCGTATAATCCTGCAATAAAAAAAACGAGTATCCAGACCCCGAACAATATGGCAAACGGCACGAGATGCTGTTCAAACAGCGAAAGCGGTGGCATCTCAAGATATCGAACCACAAGCGATAGCCACAATGAAAAAACGAAAACCACCAAGTCCCCACACAGCAAAATGAAGGATTCGCCTCTTGAAAACATTGACATACGTTGTACTTTATACTACACAACTGAGACAGTTACGCAATAGTGGCCCATTTAATGAAAATCTTACTACTTATCACAAAATCCAATTGGGGGGGCGCACAACGCTATGTATTTGACCTTGCCACTCATCTTCCAACCGATAGATACGAGGTGACGGTCGCACTTGGCGGAACCGGCGAGAAAAGGGCAGAGACCGGGATACTTGAGCAGAAACTGCGCACAGCGGGCATACGCGCTCTGCGTATCAAAAATTTCATGCGTAACATGTCCTTCCTGCAAGACGTGCGAGCATTTTTTGAAGTGTATGCTCTACTGCAGAAGGAACGACCGCATGTCATTCATGCCAACAGTTCCAAGGCGGGCGGCATCGGTATGCTGTGTGGATTTCTTACAAGAGTGCCCGTACGGGTTTTTACCGTGCATGGCTTTGCATTCAATGAATCGAGAAGTTGGTTGGCAACATCCTTGATACGTCTTGCAAGCTGGTGTACGATTCTTTTTGCGACTAAAGCGATCTGTGTGGGAAAAACTGACGCCAATATCGCATCGCGTTGGCCCTTTGTAGGAAAAAAAGTCTCATATATCTCCTTAGGACTTGCGCCACACCTATTGCTTGAAAAAAAACACGCACGAACTTTTATCTCGACGCAACACGCGCACATCGAGCTATGGCTCGGATCGATAGCGGAGCTGCACCCTAACAAGGGTTTGCGTTATGCCATACAAGGATGCGCTCTTTTGCGCGATCGCGGGAAAAAATTCATATATATCATCATTGGAGCAGGACAAGAAGAGACGATCCTACGTGAACTAATCCACCAGCACCAGCTCGATGATGTCGTGATCCTTAAGGGGCATGTTTCCGATGCGGCACAGTATCTCAAAGCGTTTGATATCTTTTTACTTCCCTCGATAAAAGAAGGCCTGCCGTATGTCATCCTTGAAACCGCCGCCGCTTCGGTTCCTGTCGTCGCAAGTGCGATTCCGTCTTTGACGGATATATTGGTTAACGATCGGACGGCGCTTCTGACGCCCCCCCGCGACCCACGCGCACTCGCGCATATGCTTGAAACACTTATGGATAGTCCGGCACGACGTCATGCTCTTGGTAGTACGTTACATAAGTATGTCGTACAAACCTATTCACTTACAACGATGATCGAGAAGACTATCGCCTGCTATACGCCCAAAAACTCATTGTCGGCTGATTCTCGCGGAACCGTGCGCGCATAGCGGCGCATGCTGGTCAGTATCCCCAATGAACCGAATTCGGTGATAAGATGCGATCCGCCATAACTCAAAAACGGGATGGTGATGCCCGTGACCGGCAAAAGACCGATATTCATGCCGACATGGATGATGATATGACTCATAAAGACGATGACGATACCGAGTTTCCATTGCGTACCATAGCCGACACCCTTCCCTAAGACCTGGCCCGAACCGACCGCGATCGTCGATTGGTAGGCATTGTACCCTGACCCATGAATATCGGTAAGTGGATTCAAAAACGTACGAATGCGAGCCTTTTGATAATCTTGAAACGCAAAAAGCCAGAGTCCGGCAAACGTGATCGTACCCACCAACACCACGGCGAGGAGGTGTTTCTTTGAGATCCCCGCGACCAATACCGTACCGAGCCAAATGGAAAAGATGATCATCGCCGAGCCGAAGTCAGGCTGGAAAAACAGAAGCGCGAAAAATACAAAAGCATATGCGCCCGACACGATAATATGCTTGAAGTGCGCGATCTCGACATGCCGACGTGAAAAATATTTCGCCAGTATAAGGACGAGCACGATCTGCGCCGGATCAGCCGGCTGCAACGAGAAAAAACCGAGATCAAAACGGTTTTTCGCTCCCAAGACGACCGTTCCCACGACTAACAGCAACACGAACATAAGCACGATGCCGCCATACAAGGTCATAATGACCGACGTGCGCCGAAATACGCGTGCATCGAGAAGACTCGTCAAGACAAACACGACCAGAGCGCCGGCAAGCCACCATGCCTGATGTATGAAAAATATATTGTTGCCGGAAAACGAGTTCATGGTGATCGCGCCGGCAAACGTCAACAAAAGCGCGCTCATCATGAGGAGCGGGTCGATCGTGGCAAGGTATCGGCGAAGCATTTCCCCACGATAAACCATCGCGCACGGTCTATCAAGGGGTCAGACTTTTCTGCGGCGACGATCGCGCGATCACTTCAATACGGCTTGACGTGCCTTCAAACGGTCGCGGCCAGGTAAAGATCAGATTTTTGCTTTCCTGTCCTGAGAGCAGCGGTACGACCGTGCGCGAAACGGCCAGCGCATTATCTTTTTCATCGAAAATAGTTGCGACCACCTCGACGGTACGCACGTCGTACACCTCGTCGTTGTAGAGCTGAGCTTCCAGTCGCGGCGACGTATTGGCATTTTGAATGGAACGTGCCACCACGGTCACATGCGGCATTTTTGCCGGTTTTTTGATCCATACGGGTTTTTTGGTAAATTCAAAAAATGTGCGGGCAGGTTTGCGCCACCCCATATCGATCGCGCCTTCAAAGATGGGCACCGTGCCATTATCCATGATATTGGTCGTACCGGTACGTTCCGTGATCAAAATATTTTGCTCATCAAAAACGCGGAATACGTACGGCACATTGAGGGCAACCGCGTTGACATTCGGATTTTCGATATAAGCAACGCTGTTGTACACCGAGCCAGAGACAAAAAATGTCCGGCTCCAGAGTACCGCAAGCGGCGAGACGTCTTGTTTGCAGACCAGCGTGCAGACGCCGCCACAATCGACACCACGTTCGTCCTGATTGAGTTTGCCGTCAAAGCAGGTCGGTGGTTTTTTCAAGATAAAATATGCAGGCACGCCGATCGTCACTGCAAAAAATGCGACGACACCGCTTATATACATAAGCCTCCTGTTGGTAGCCCACACTGACATGAGTTGATTGTAACAAAAAAATACGCCGCCCAGAAGGCGACGTTGAGGACAAAAAAGGAAACCGAAAGTGGGAGAGACGGGAGGAGCATCCCACAATGCTCAACTCCCGTCTCTTAGGGTCAACAGAGTTTTTCACACTCCGGAGTACTACCATAGCGTAATGGTGACACGCACAGCCGTTGACTTACTTGTAACGCAGGTTCACGCCGCCACTTAGTTACAAGCTCGCTTCAGGCAAATACGGCCCATTACCGCCATGAATACTCTCGCCCTACAATTCTATATCTTTTATAGCATTTATAAAAACTCTTGTCAAGATATTTTGGCCAAATTAAAATCCCCTACTCTGGCGACTACCTACTCTCCCCATATAGAGTACCATCGGCACTACAGGTCTTAACTTCCGAGTTCGGAATGAGATCGGGTGTTGCCCCTGCGTCAAATCACCAGAGTACGGGATTCTAAAAGCTGTACAAAGCAAACAAACACCTCTGCTTGCGCAGATATACACATGCGATTATCACATTTCCTGGCAGGAAGCTCGACGAATTAGTACACCTCGGCTGAGTGCATCACTGCACGTACACCTAGTGCCTATCAACGTAGTAGTCTCCTACGGGTCTTGACGATTCCTAATCTTGGAGTTGGCTTCCTGCTTAGATGCTTTCAGCAGTTATCCATGCCCGACATAGCTACTGAGCAGTGCCACTGGCGTGACAGCTCATAGACCAGAGGTCAGTCCATCCCGGTCCTCTCGTACTAAGGACAGATCTCCTCAAGAATCAACGCCCACGGTAGATAGAGAACCAACCTGTCTCACGCAATATGTTTTCTCCCAATTACTCGGGAGTATCGGACTGTAATTTCTTCTCGATCGTATACCGAGAAGGTCGACGTTCAGTCTCTACGGGTGTTTATGAATTTCGTTGAGGGCCTGATTATGAAATCAGGACTTATCTCGAAAGATCATTAGGAACTGAAGAGAAAGGTGGGGTATATACCACTTGGATACGTG
>CAZWIY010000028.1:0-3828 GCA_964634575.1 uncultured Candidatus Saccharibacteria bacterium
TACGTCGTGTGCGAGAGCGGGTTGGTGGTGGTCGCAGGGTACAGGTTGTATGCATCGTAGGTGTAGGTCGTGTTCTTGCCGCGCTCGTCGGTGTCTTGTGTGACGAGACCGTAGGAGTTGTACTGCTTTTGCGTATTGACCCACGTACTGCCGCCGATCCACTTCTCCGTCTTGGTGCGGTTGCCTTTGAGGATCGTGCCGAGGGACTGCGCGTCGTAGTAGTACTTGGTCTGCGCCACGGTCGAGCTGCTCTGGTTGACGACCGTTTCCTGTGATGGCAACGACACGTAGCCCGTCGAGCTTGCGGCGTAGGTGATCGCGGTCGAACGCTTGTCCGAGCCGGTGTCGGTAAATGATCCGTCCGTGCTTGCCGTCACCTCGCCCCATTCGATTTTGTTCGTGAGGTTACCATTGCTATGGTCGTAGGTGTACTCCTCCGCTTTGTCCTTGTGCGTGCCGTTGCCGTCGTAGGTGAGGGTGGTGGTGCGGGCGAGGTTGGTGAAGAAACTACCGGATCCGAGATCATACTTATCCCATTTATTCATCAACAATGAAAACAGGTTTCCAGAATTATTGTACTGCTCGGTACGATACAATCTTCCTATTTTTGCAACATGATCGTCATACTCGCCATTTGATGCAGCGGTACTATCTCCCTGATGGAAATAACTTTTACTCACATTTCCCACGGCATCGGTCGTTACAATGGTATTGAAACCGGCGAATTTTCTATCGAGCGGATTGTTGAAATAATATTTTCCTCCTTCATAACTGTACGTACTCGATGCCACCGTGCCAATACCGTCATTGTCTCTAACGGAATTGACGGTCTGAATGACTATGGGCAGATTTGGATTAAGCAAGTTTCCCGAACCATCTTTGTACTGCGCGCTGGACTTATAGGTGATGTCAGTATACCCACCCTTGGGGTAGGTGATTTTGGCGAGGACGTCAGGCTGCAAGGCGGTATTAAAATACACCTTAAGCGTCGTTGTGCTTAACTCATCGGAATGGAAGGAACGGAGTATATCAGGCAATCCATCGCCATTGATGTCCTCTATCCTGGTTCCAGGATCAGCACCCTGGTTGGTATTTGCAAGCCGTAATGGTTCTGGTATCGACGATGATGCTTGCGTCCACCCATTCTTGCCATTTGCAATATACATTTTTGATGCCATCATGCCGTTGTATTCGGTATACCATTTCATACCGAATACAAGATCATCGATACCGTCGCCATCAACGTTGTACATATACGTCGCGGTATCGTTGGGTGAGTTGCCTGCAAAATAAACGCCCTCGGTATCGCTGGGAAATACCCAATCCGTTGAACTTGCGGCCCAACTGAATCCCGTGTTAAGGCCCATCATCTTTGGATGACAAGAAGGAGTCGTATACATGTAATGATGATTTGATAAGATATCTACGAGACCGTCTCCATTAGGATCGCCGAGGCGAATGCCTAAATCCGGACTGCTACCGTATGATGCAAGACCACAATTTGTATTGGTGACATCAATGAAATATCGTTCAAAGATACCGATACCTGTCCAACTTGTTGAAGTGGCCCAACCGGAACCCGTATTGAGATACACTTTCTGCGTGGTACCATTACCACCATTTTGCGAACGAATAACATCAACTAACCCATCACCATTGATGTCGGCAAGTCGGGTACCCGAATCTAGACTGGTATCGTCAAAATTCAAAGGCTCCGGTAATACCCAACTACTGCTCCACGTCCACCCGCTGCCGGTGTTGAGATAGATGGAACTTGTCGAGACGGTCCCGTCGCTATGATTGAAACTTTGCACCAAATCTGCTCTACCGTCGCCGTTGACATCGAGGAATTGTGCTCCCAACGGCCCGGTATCATCGGCAAATTTGAAACCGTTTGGAAATGACCATGTGCTGGTGGCCGTCCAACCAGACCCTGTATTGAGAAGCATTTGGGTCTGCGTTGCATAACTGCGTCCGATGTCGGGCAGTCCGTCGCCGTTGACATCTCCGAAACGCCAGCCTTGATCGTTTTTATTGTCGATGATGTATGTCGGCAACATAGCCGTAAAGCTTGGGGCATCATTCCATCCTACAGAAGAAGTCGCATAGCTAAATGTCGTCGGGGGAAGTAAGGTCTGCGTGCCTGATACCATATCTTTACCCGTTTCTGTGATCGATGAAACCAACGAGCGTACCCCATTGTTACCTGTTGTGTAGGTGACATCATATTTTCGTACCCAATCGGCACCGACTTTGACTTGGATTTGGTTGATGCGATAACGTGTCTGTATAGGAAACCCTGTCCACGATGAGGTGCCATAATCTGATCGCATTTCTCGAGAAAATTCTATTGAAAACAACCCTGCCGTTGCTCCATTGTGGGTATAGCTTATTGAGACAGGGTATACTTGCCCATAGTCTTTGTAGTAATTGTAGCTAACGTAATTACCATTGACGTCGCGTATTTCTTCCAGCATCCATCGATAGATCTGTGAGGAATTGTAAGGATTATCCAGCCGGGTCTGTGTTGTCGTTCCAAACGTATAGGTAGTACCTGACTTGTCAGTGATTTTCCATGCATTATTTTCATACTTATACTTGAAGAAATTTCCTGATTCGGATTTCGGTTGATATATGGTCGCATCCGAGGTCGTTGCCAGTTCCCCGTCAAACGAGGACACAAAGTAGGCGTCAGAAAAAAGCCGATCTGTCCCCGTTCGGTTTACCCGTTCAATATAAGGGATATCGAGAGACCACCCGAATCCAAGAATATTTCCCACTTGACGATCTTGGCTGTTGTAGATGAGGTTGACCGTCGGCTGCATACTGTTTCTTCCAGGAGGCACCGCGATCGGATAAGCATAGCGGAGTGCTCCGGTTTTTTCATCTACCGCGAGAGGCTTCATATTCTGCCTTGGTAATGTTTGCTGCCAAAAATCGTTACTGATACTTGTCAAACTCATTGAAGAATTTATCTTTTCTTGTGAATGGTCGGGCTTCAAGGTCGGTAATTGCGTTTTACCTTCGTCGATTGGTTTTTTATCAGACGTCTCTGGAATCTGACCTGACTGATCGACAGAATTTTCTGAGATTACATGTGAGTCCTCTTTTGACACCTGGCTTTCTGAGACAGGTGGAGTTGCAACTTCCTCACCAAACACAGGCGCAAGCGGCGTAATAAAAAATGAAAGCAACACCAAAACACTGGCAACGTGCATCAGTGTGTCTCGTGTCTTTTTATGAAAAAATTTTGATCCCACACCTTCATGAAGCCATGATTAAGAAATCGCTGCAAGGCGGGTATGGGGAAAACTATCTATAACAGGAGATTTTTAGATATCGAGCTCTGCCATGCGGGCATTGGACTGGATGAATGACTTGCGCGCGGTGACATCGGTACCCATGAGGGTGTCGAACACCACGTCGGCGTCTTGTGCATCGTCGATCGTGACCTGCTTGAGTACGCGGTTCTCGGGATTCATCGTCGTCTCCCAGAGTTCTTCGGGATTCATTTCGCCCAGACCTTTGTAGCGTTGAATGGAAGCTCGTGTGGTTTTCTTTTTCGCTGCAGTCCCGTCCGTGTTTTCTTCCGGTTCTTCCAGAGCTTCTTCAGCACCCGCTTCGGATTCTTCGGAGATCTCTTCTGCCGCTTCCGGCTCGACACCCATGTCTTTGAGGGTCAGGAATTTTTCTTCATCGGAAAACGCGTAGTGTATTTCTTTGCCGCGCGAGATCTTGTACAGTGGCGGCTGCGCGACGTAGATAAAGCCGCCTTCGATCACCGGCCGGAAATGCGCGATGAGGCCCTGGATCGGCCAGGCCGCCGCA
>CAZWIY010000028.1:3838-5873 GCA_964634575.1 uncultured Candidatus Saccharibacteria bacterium
GTGTACGGATGTGCGCTCCGTCAACATCGGCATCGGTGGCGATGATGATCTTGTGATAGCGCAATTTGCCGATATCAAAGATGTCGCCGATCGCGGTGCCAAGCGCGACCACGAGCGCCTTGATCTCGTTGGAGGCGAGCATACGGTCGAGGCGCGCGCGTTCAACATTTAAAATCTTGCCGCGAAGCGGAAGGATCGCCTGCGTGCGACGATCGCGTCCCATCTTTGCCGAGCCGCCGGCGCTGTCTCCCTCGACGATGAACAGTTCGGACTCTTCGGCATTGCGTGCCTGACAGTCGGCAAGTTTGCCGGGAAGCGTCATACCTTCGAGCGCGCCTTTGCGCAGGACGGAATCCTTCGCGGCTTTGGCAGCTTTGCGCGCTTTGAGCGCAAGCACCGACTTTTGTACCATCGCACGCGCATCATCGGGATTTTCTTCAAGGAATGTCGCGAAGGCTTCGCCGAGCACCGCCTCGACTGCGCCGCGCGCTTCGACCGAACCGAGCTTGGCTTTGGTTTGTCCTTCGAACTGCACCTCGCGCAATTTGACCGACACCACCGCCGTGAGGCCTTCGAGCACGTCGTCACCCGTGAAATTTTCCTCGCTCTCTTTGAGTAAATTGTTTTTGCGAGCGTAGCTGTTGAGCGTGCGCGTCAGCGCGGTCTTGAAACCGGTCACGTGGGTGCCGCCTTCAGGATTGTAGATATTGTTGGCAAAAGCGACGACGCGCGAGACGATGTCGTCGACGTATTGGAGCGCCACTTCGACCGCGACGACGTTTGCATCGATATCGCTTTTTTCCGTATAAAATATGTTTTTATGGATCGGCTTTTGGCGATGATTGTAAAAGACGATCAGAGAACGCAGCCCGCCTTCAAAATAAAACGTCTGCGATGGCAGTTCGAGCCCAAGCTCCCGGAAATAAAAAATGCCGTCGAGCTTGAGTTTGTCCGCATATGCACGTGCATCGATGACGCTGATGCGGGTGCCTTTGACGAGGTACGCCTGCTGGCGCATCTGGCTTACGATGCGGTTCCAGTCGAACTTGATCTCTTTGAAGATCTCGGCATCGGGCGTAAAGGTGATGATAGTGCCCTGCATTTTTGAACCGCCCACCCGTTTGACACTCGCTTTCTTTTTGCCGCGTTCGTATTCTTGCATGAAATAGCCGCCATCGCGGTGCACTTCGGCTTTCGTGTACACCGACAGCGCATTGACGACCGAAACGCCGACACCGTGCAAACCGCCAGATACTTTGTATCCATCGCCGCCGAATTTACCGCCCGCATGAAGTGTCGTCATGATCGTCTCGAGCGCCGAGACTTTTGTCTGTTTGTGCACATCCACGGGGATGCCGCGACCGTTGTCGGCAACGCGTACGGTATGGTCAGGCAACAACACGACCTCGATGTCATTGGCAAAGCCGCCCATCGCTTCGTCGCGCGAGTTGTCGAACACTTCGGTGATGAGGTGCTGCAAACCGTCAGGGCCGGTCGTACCGATGTACATGCCCGGTCGCTTGCGCACCGGATCGAGCCCTTCAAGGACGGTAATGCTCTCGGCACTGTATGATGAGGATGTGTCTTTTTTATCTGGCATAAATAAAGAATAGCCGTTCTATAACGTAGTGTTAGTATAGCAGATTTTGATCGAATGTTCCCGCCGGATATCTCTTGTAAGATGAAGAATTTATGGTATAGTATTTTTGGAGAAGGCAGTAGAGGTTGGAGAGATGCTACAACGTCTTTTGGCAATTCTCCTTATTGTCTGCACAACTGGTTGTGTAGCGTATGGAGGAAGAGGTTACTATCAACCTACCTACCGATTACCGCCTCGGTATTCATCACCGCCAGTGCTCATTGTTCCACAAAATCATTGGGATCGACGTCGAGAACGAGACGATCGGAGAGCATTCGAGCAGTGGTACAATTGCACTCACGGTGAACGAGATGGTCATCACAACCGTTGCGATGACCTTGAAGACAGGTTTGGCTCTCCACCCCGCCATATGGGCGGTGGTGATAATCGTAGAAG
>CAZWIY010000028.1:5883-10044 GCA_964634575.1 uncultured Candidatus Saccharibacteria bacterium
ATCCTCCTCGATACAGTTCCCCTCCAGTCCATCAAGTGCCGGCCTGGGACTGGCGAATGAGACCGAACAATCGCTGGTTCGAACGGCGCGAAAAGGAAGAGAACCGGGGATTTCAAGATTGGGTCAATTGCAACAGTGGGCGGCGCGATGGCCATCATGATCGTTGCGATGACCTTAATCGTAAATTCGGGGAGTTCCCGAACCCACGACACGGGAGAGATGGACGCAGAGGCGAACCTGACGTGCGCCGAACACCGCAAATTCCGCCGCCGCGCGTGCCACAACAATCACAACGCCAGCCACACATTCCGCCACCACCCGGAGGTCCGGGGCGATGAGAGACTACAAGCAGCTTAGGGGAGCTGCTTTTGTTTTTCTGTATATTGTGGCATAATGTGCCCGGACAGATAAAAGGAGTGTGTGTCCAATGTCTTGTATAGTAAAGAGATACACCGCTGCACTCACGGCAGTGTGTGTATTGCTGATGGTATGGTGCATGGTGCCCGTATCATCATATGCAGCCACGAGGCCCAATATCATTTTTATCGTTGTCGATGACTTGGGTTATGGCGACATAACCAGTTACGGTGGCCCGATCAGTACACCCGCCATCGACAGTCTTGCGCAAGGAGGTGTCCGCTTTACGGACGGGTACGCCCAGGCATATTGCACGCCATCGCGCGCGGCCCTTTTGTCTGGGCAGTACCCCCAGCGAAGTGGGCTTACCTTTGCTCTGGGCGCGAACAGTCCCCAGGGCCTACCGGCATCGGCAATAACAATTGCCGAACTGCTTAGGTCTGCCGGCTATACTACCGGTCTGTTTGGTAAGTGGCACCTAGGTAAATCCGAGCAACAGGGGCCAGATAAAAGCGGCTTCCGCATCGTTGAGGCTGCGATGCGTATAGGTGAAGGGGATCATTACACTCATCGCAATCCCAATAACGGTCTCGCGGTGGATTGGTGGACGAATCATTTCGGTACTACGAATCTCGTTCCACTAATGCCAACCGCATACTCTGGAGTCGAAGTCACCAATAAGGCACTGCGGTTCATTACCATGGCAAATATCGCCGGCCAGCCATTTTTGGCTGTTGTGGCATACCAGGAGCCGCATTCACCATTTCAGGCACCGGGCGGTACAGCGTCCAATCGGGCCAACAATCCGAGCAACTACCCTGCCATGGTCAAGTCGGTCGACACGGGTGTCGGCCAGATCATGGCACGACTGCGGCAGTTGGGCCTCGAACAGAACACGCTCGTCGTCTTTATGAGCGACAACGGTGGCTACGGTCCAGGGCGCAACGCACCGCTTCGCGGAAAAAAAGGTGATGTATGGGAAGGCGGTTGGCGCGTACCCACTATCGCCTATTGGCCGGGTACGATTCCACCGCAAGTGAGCCATGCGCCCATCACTGAACTGGACTGGCTTGCAACCTTTGCCGAGATAATCGGTACGCCTTTGCCAGCCACATACAAGGTTGACGGCAAAAATATACTGCCCGTGCTACAGGGAGGTACGATAGCGACAAGGCCCCTGTTCATCGGACAAGATGGCAACTTCGCCGTCCGCTATGGTGACTGGAAGCTGGTGGTTCTTGGCGGCCAGCCACCACAGTTGTTCAACCTGAGAAACGACATTGGAGAAACGCGCAACGTCGCAGGTGCAAATCCTGCCATTGTCACACAACTCACCGACATGCTCAACGCATGGCAGCGAGACGTCGCAACCAATCGTACAAGATAGGTGGCGCAATAAAAATCCGGAATGTTCCGGTCGCGCAGGGAAACCTGCGCGCTTTTTATATACCCACAACAGAGGTATACTATATCTATATGAATCAAACTTCTAAAACACCTGTTGCGCATGACATGGTAACGACCGCCTTTGAGCTCGATCGTTTTACCGTCGTAAAAAATCTGGGCGTTGCACGCGGTATCATCGTCCGATCACGATCCATCTTTGGTGCGATCGGCGCCGGTTTGCAAACGATCGTCGGCGGCAATATTTCCCTGCTCACCAACCTCTGCGAAAAAACGCGCGAGGACGCATTTGACCTGATGCTCCAGCATGCCGGCGACATGGGTGCCAACGCCGTCATCGGCGCCAAGTACGATGCAACCGAAGTCATGAGCGGAGCCACCGAAGTCTTAGCCTACGGCACGGCGGTCATTGTCGAGCCGAAACGGTAGCACGTCCACTACCGCACTTCCCAATCTTCTTTTTGCATCGAAGCGACGATCCGGTTCATAATGTCTCCCACTTCCCCATCAGTGAGCGTTTTTTCTTTCGACTGAAAGACAAGATGGAAAGCATACGACACCCTTCCGTCTTTTTTAAATGTATCAAATAGATCAGCACGTACGAGCAAATCACTTGCTTCTTTTTTGATGAGTTCAAGTATTTTGTTTTCTGTTACAACTTCCGGCACCCACAACGCAATATCGCGCAGGACAAACGGATACGATGAGAACGGCTCGTATCGCGCAAGCGACTTTTGTTCCCCTGTGTCGTAGGTATCAGGCACCGGCAGACCTTGGAGAGCTTGGTCAACATTCATTTCTACCACACCGTCTTTATCATCGCCCTGTATATCAGGTATTTCTTGCCGCAACATTTCGAGCGCTTGCGCCAGTATTTCTTCTGCTTTTGGTTTCTTGACGCGCACATTTTTTACTCCAAGTGCGAGTGACATATGTTCGCCATCTTTTGTAAACACCGTGCCGATCTCAAAAATTTTCACGGTATCAAGTGCAAGAAGAGGCGCATTATGCGCATTGAGTTCAAGCGATTGTCTGATGCCATCGCTCAGACACGCACGCATAAACGCCTTGTCTTTTGCAAGTGGATTTTCAAGTTCAACTTCTCCCTTGTCCCGCAGCGTATAGGTATATACTTCTGAAAAACCCAGCTCGACAAGCGTTTGTCGTATTTTTTCTGAATAATAGAACTGTTTGTTGACTACTGGTTTGTCTTTTGGTGCAGACGGCAGTACGGCTTTTATATTTTCATACCCATACACACGGCCGACTTCTTCTATGAGATCTTCTTGTATATTGAGATCGGTGCGTTCAAAGGGCGACGTGACCGTATAGGTCTGCCCTGCTTTTTCAACTTCGAATCCCAGGCGCATAACTATCTCATCTATTTCTTTTTCCGTAATGGCAGCGCCCAGCACAGCATTGATTTCATCGAGCGTTACCGATACATGGTGGGGAGTGAATGGTTTTTGGTAGACATCGACAACACCTTCAAAAGTGCCGCCCGCAATCTCTTGGATAAGTACCATGACATCGCGCATCGCATATGCCACCAACTCCGGCGATGGTTCGTTTTGAAAACGCACCGATGCATCGGTCGTGAGTTTGAGCTTGCGGGATGTCTTGCGTACCGAGACGTAATTGAAATTGGCGGCTTCGAGTACGATATCTTTTGTTGAGACGTCGATCTCGGCCACTTTGCCGCCTTTGATGCCCGCGATCGCAAGCGGCACACCACTCTCCCCATCGGCGATAAGGAGATTTTCAGTCGAAAGCTCGCATGTCTCGCCCGAGAGTACCGTAATTTTTTCTCCATCCTGCGCGCGTCGCACGTGTATACGTGCAGTCTCTTTGTCTTTGGCAAGCTTATCCAGATCAAACGCATGCAAAGGCTGACCGACATTGAGCATGACGTAGTTAGTAGCGTCAACGATGTTGTTGATCGATCGTTGACCCAACGTCTCAAGCGATCTCTTTAACCATTCTGGAGAAGGGCCGACCGTCACACCACGCATGACTGCTCCCATGTAGCGCGGACACAGATCGGGCTTCCCCACCTCGACCGTAAGCAACTTCGAGAGGTCCCAGCTCGGTAATGATTCATGTAAAGGATCTTTTTTAAGCGGAACACCGAGCAACGCCGAAATTTCTTTTGCGATGCCACGATGGGAGAGCGCGTACGAAGAACGATCGGGCAATACTTTCACATCAAGCACATCATCAGCCCCCACCTGTTCAACACCTTCAACCTCAAAAATGCCAAATGTAATACGTCGCACAAGCTCATCCGTCGCCGGAAGCGGCGTATCGAAATATGTCTGAAGCCAAGATTTGGAGACTTTCATGTGCTATTGATTGTACACATTGCCACAAAAAAGGAAATGGGGGCTCTTCTTAGTCCTC
>CAZWIY010000029.1:0-9921 GCA_964634575.1 uncultured Candidatus Saccharibacteria bacterium
GCGCCTGGAGCCGCGACAGCGACCGCAGCGGCGGAAACGCCGAATTTCTTTTCGAATACTTTGACGAGTTCATTGAGTTCGAGCACCGACATGGTTTCGATCTCTTCAACAAGCTTTTTGAATTTTGCAGGAACTTCAACCGCTTCTTCAGCGACTGCTTCAGTTCCTTCGTTTTTTTCTTCTTCTGCCATACGAATGAATAAATAATAAGTGACTAAACGTTTTTCTTTTGAGCGATCTGATCGAGCGCCACCGCAAGACCCTGGATCGGCGAGTTGATCACGTTGACGAACATCGCATACAAGGTCTGGCGCGATGGAATGGTCGCGATACCCGTCATCGCCGCAGCATCCATGTATCGTCCTTCAAAAACGCCGCCGAGGATGCTCATTTGCTCCTTGTGGGTTTTTGCAAAGTCATACACTTCACGCGCCGGCGCGATCAGGTCTTCGCCCCATGCGATCGCTATCTCGCCCGGAAGCTCGGGGATCGCACCGTCAAACTTTCGATCGCTGAGCGCCCGACGGATCAAGGTTTTCTTGGCTACATAATACGAAACTCCCTGACTCTTGAGCTTCTTGCGAAGACCGGAGGTTTCAGCGACAGTGAGCTTGTTTGCTCCCACGAACACGACCGATCCGGCATCTGCAAGCGCCCCTTCGACGCGCTTGAGCACGTCCGCCTTTTTTTCTTTGGTAATTGCCATACACAAAAAGTGCCTATAACGGCACCGAACATCAAAACTTCGACCTGTTTTGAAGCGAGAAAAACCTCGGCAGGATTTACATGCTTGACGCACGACCTACTGTCTTCGGTGCTACAGCGAGCACTATAGCACACCGACAAACACATGCGCAAGAGCTACGAGCGACCCTGCACGTCGAGCTTCTTTCCTTCCGCATGCCAGCCGATGAGATTGGCCAGGATCATGATAAACGAAGAAGCGCCACCGATCGCCAGCATCAATACCAAAAACCAACCGATCTCGGGAGTAAGGTGGTAGAGAAAGGTCACCACCCATGCGGCCCACAAACCAAAGCACCACGGACAATTCAAAAGTTCGTACAAGGTGCGCCGTGCGCCACGCGCAGGCTTGTGGTGCAATACTTCCTGCGTTCCATCTGGGCGTGCCACGCATTCAATGTCGGCAAACGCATCGCGAAACCATTGCATGATGTGGTCGTACACCACCATGCGAGTCAAGCGAAATGCCGCAAGCGTGAGTATGACAAACTCAAATACGCCGATACTGTGCGGCATCCTGCCAAGCGTTTCGAGCGCTTCGATCGAGCCGGCAACCAGGGCCAAAAAGAGTAGCGAGAAACCCATATTCCAAAACATCCGTTCGTTATAGAGTGCGTTGCGCATGCGTAATATCTTATCGTTGTCGTGCCTCGACCGTCACGTCTTTCGATGCCCCGTCGCTTACTGCCGCGGTTTTTCCCTCGTGCAGATGGGAGACGACAAACGTAAACAAAAAGCTGACGATGAGGATGCCGACAAACCCCATCGTAAACCGAAAAAATGACTTATTAAATAAATTCATGATTTCATACTACACCCCGCACACACGAAACGCAAAACCCCCGCCCGTGAGGGTGGGGGTTTGTGCGTGACGAGACTAAAAGTCCAATCCTTATCCCAACTTATTTGTTGAGGTAGAGGTTGTCAGACTCGAAGTCCTGATCCGGTGCCAACACGTGCGTTCCACCATATGGGTTCGCCGACGTGGTACCGAAGGTAATGCTGTCGAGTTCTGCACGATAGTAATTCGATATGTCAGGATTGAGTGTGACAGTGTACGTGAAGGTTTCAGTATCACCATCATCAATTCTGTACGAATTACCCTCTTTAGTTGCAGTTGAAGTCAGCGCTGCAACAGACGAGGTAGAAACTGTCGTACCAGCACCATCTTCGAGGTGGTATGCGAAGACTGCAGAAGTTGTAGCACTGATGTACGCAGTCGTGTCAAATGCCTGTACATCAATCTTAAACTTGAAGTCACCCACATCACTTGTGGCATTATCACCAGCGGTCTTTGTTTCGTCGATCGAAACGACCTCACCAAAGATACCGGAGGTTACCAAGGTCTGAATCTCACCTACTGCTGAGCCAGTAAGTCCAGAAGCATTGAGAGTATCAGCACCCTCTGCCTCAATTTGGTCTACGAGCGTAGAGTCGAGTGAAGCAGTCACAGTGTCACCACTGTCGTAATTAGCACCATCCTTTGTTGCAAGGAGGTTGACGATGACTTTAACAGTCGCTTTGTCACCCTTCTTGATCACGAGGTCACCAGAATCGATATCGAAGGTGGTGCTTGCAGTTGAGCTTGCGCCATTTGCAAGGTCGTAATCGCCAAACGTGTCGCCATCGACATCAAGTTTGACATCGCTGATGACTGAATTGAAGGTCTCGCCACCAGTGAAAACAAACTGGATTGGGAGCTTGGTAATTTCAATGTCATGATCTTTTGCTTCAAGAGTGAAGACGAGGACGGTCTGATCTTTGGTGGTGTTGTCCTTATCAACTTTGATCGTTGAAGCTTTCGGGTTACTCGATGCAAGAGCAACTTTCAATTCTTCACCTTGACCAGCAGACTCGGTCGTAAAGGTGCGTACATCTGCTGCGTTTGTGCGGAGATCTGCATCGCCAATGTATTGATCAATGCCAGAGCCATCACGAGCACGAATACCATCTTGCGGAATCCATACATTCCATGTGGTGTTCTCATCTTCAGAATCGAGGCCACCCTTAACTGTCACCGCGACGTAGAGGTTTGCTGTATCACCTTCACTAATCTTTTGAGAAAGATTGGTGAAACGGACACCATATGCATCACCTGTAAGATCATCCCAGTCACTTGAGCTGTTTGCATCTACTTCAGCGAGTTTCTTGTCGCCGCTGTAGAGTGCTACTGAGTCGAAGTAATTCCAAGGTTTCTTTGAGTAGCCAGAATTGCCAGCAGTTGCTTCGAAGCGGACATCAACACGATTGAGCGCTACGTCCGCATCTTTGACATCGAATTTGAAACCAGCAACCTTGATATCTTCATCGTTCTCCTGAACAGTTTCACTTGAAGGATCGTTCAAGCGATCGAATTTCTCAAGGGTAGCTTCGCCACCGCTGAGGCTACCGTTATCGGTTGAACCGGTTGAAGTACCGGTGCCAGGGACACCCGGAAGGCTCGGTACACCAGGAACACCTGGAGTTGCCGGACCCGCTGCGCAGACTGCATTAGCCTTTGCGCGAGTTGAAACGCCAAAGTTACCGGTGCCAGCCGTGAGGCCGAGAGGAGCCAAGATGTCAGCAGCGTACTTGTTCTGGAACTTGCTCACTGCTGCTTTCGTAGCAGGACCAAAGTACATGGTTTCCATACCAGGAGCACCTGCGCCAGCAGCTGAAACTTGCGTGTCAGCCGACATGTTGAGGAGCTTCTGGAGGTTCTGGACATCTGCGCCCGTAGAACCAACCTTGAGGTCACGAGTAAAAGTAAAGGTGCAGGAACCACCTGTGGTAGTCGTTGTGGTACCACCGGTGCTGCTGCCCATGCTTGAAACAGCTGCGCGAGCATCTGCTGCTTTGTTTGCAGGGATGATATCGAGCTGGATCAAAAGTTCAACGAGCTCTGCGGTCGTGATCGCATGTGCGCGCTGTGCGGCAAAAGCGAGCGTAAGACCGCTTACCATTGCGACGCCGACGATTGCGGCTGCAACTTTTGCGAACGTTACATCTTTAACTAAATTCATACGTTAACGTAATTATTGTGCGTGTTTTGCGAGGACCTATTTTTAATATGTTGTAATGCATCCTCACACGCGATTGGTTGTGCGGCACATTGCTGCACCACACCCTAATAATCGGATCTCGCATCCTACACCGCTCGATTGCTCGGACAGTGCTTTGGCCTGGACACGAAACCAGACTATACCAACTTTTTCTTACATATATTTTTCGTTGCATCGACGCCGAAAAATATATGAAGTTGGTTTCAGTCTGTAAGACCGTCATGCTTCTCTTGTATGCATCCTTACCGCAACGATTGGCATGCGTTCGATCACGCACGACAAACATACGGCACGCGGAAAAAGAAATACGGAAAGGTATTTGTATGGACCGTCATTCAGGATATGTAATTGTCAACGTTCCAACCCAACAAACAACCGTGATTGTCGCAGGTATGCTTCATTATACAAAGCACACCGCTTTGTGCGAAGCAATCTTTGTGGATAACCGAGACAAATAAAGCTTGCTATCGCAAGCTATCTTCGTACCGTACCAACAAAAATAGCTTACACTATCGTCCCGTGAAGTCAACAAAACGCGACCTCCGGCACATAGGCTAAAGTCGCGCCCCATTGCTTCCTGCTCTTTGAGACGATATCGCCTTATTTTTCTTACTTTAAAGATGCACGGAGGCGCAATAAAATATGAAAACTACGTTGTGTCAAATACCCGCGAGGGTGTACGTGCTCCAGCGTCGTTCTCCTTCTTTTTTAAGGACACCTTGAGCGACGAGGCTGAGCAGTTCCCGTTGCAGTGTTTTCTCACTGCAATCGGTAATGACTTCTGCAACGTCTTTGACATTGATGCGGTCCTTTTTTTGAAGGACAGCAAGAATCGTCGCCCTCCTATCCCTTTGCTTCTCTTTGTTTTCTTCTTTCAAATGTCTTTTAATTCCTCCATCATCTCCTTGTCTTTTATGGCTGGCTTTTGGTACGGCACTCGGTATGGCCGGTACTTTTTCGATCAACACGTCCGCAGCATGTCCTTTACCAAGCGGTATGCCCGCCTGCGTCTCAAGCTCGGTTTCAAAAAGCTCCAAGGAGAGCATACCGGGGGAAGTGAGCATTTGTTCGTGCGTCGTCATGAAAGTCTCCAAAGCGTTGCATTCGTCTATCAAGATACGGACGTTCATAGGAGAAAGTACTCCTGCCCACTGCGCCATACTGCACAAGGACCCGATGGTACCAAGATGCGCCCGGACGACCGCAACGTCGGACTGATCCAGTCCATCGAGCAAGCCCAACCCTTTTGCCCGTATCGTGTCCCTAAAAAGGTCGTCGTGCGGCAAAAAATCGGTGACCAGGAAAAGCGCCGCGCATATTTTTTCTGTCTTTTTTCTTACAAAGACATGTACATTTGTCTGTCTTTTACTGAAAAACATATCTATTTTGTTGTTTTTGTATTGGACGTCTCTTATTATTTACCTTACTCTGCTTTGTCTTTTTCTTATACTTTATGTCTTATTGGAGCAACGTTGCGGACTTAAGTCCTTTTGATGACCATTATATATCAGACGCCCTTTTTCGCAATCTTGCGTGTTGTACACAAACACGTTATTTGATGCGGTCGATTGTGGTATGATTTGCGCATCTATGGGGAAAAAACGGCGTAGCGATAAGGAAGCCGAGCGTGAGGAGCGACGCAGAAAATTGAAAGAAGGTACGACACGATCGGTGATCGCCGTCTTTTTTATTGTCATCGCCATCGTGCTGGTATTGTCGGCTTTTCACAAAGCAGGTCCGGCCGGTGAATTCGTCTATGCGGGCGTGAGCTACCTGGTCGGTTTCGGGTATTTTGTGTTGCCGCTCTTATTGGTGGCGCTTGCGGTATCGTTCTTTCGGACATCGTTTACCGACATGAATTTGTTTCAGATCGGCGGCATGGCATTGTTTCTCATATCCGGCTTGGGGACCGTCGAGCTGCTCGTGCACGGTGGCGGTGGTGAGGTGGGGATACTTATCGCAACGCCGCTTGTGGCAATGGTCGACCTCTACGCATCACTGGTATTGTTTTGCGGACTGCTCATCATTTCATTCCTGATCGCTTTTGATACCGAACTACACCTGGGCATCTTCCGTCGCCTGAAAACACTTTTTGAAAAAAAACCCGGCGCCGCATTGCCGGTCGTCGAAACCGTGCCGCAAGTCACTTCCTTTTTGTCAGATACCGACCACGACGATACGCTCGATGACGCCGCAGACGATGTCGAAGATGTCGACGACTTTGAAGCAGTACCGCCGCAAGCTCCGCCCACACCCAAAGAGGTGCCGACGGAAGAACCGGATCGAGGGGGTTTGCCTAACATCTCGCAGGATTATACGCCTCCCCCGCTTTCGCTTTTGGAACGCGACAAAGGCAAGCCGGCCGTGGGCGATACCAAGGCAAATGCCAACATCATTAAGCGTACCCTCCTCAACTTTGGCATCAATGTCGAAATGGACGAGATCACGGTGGGGCCGACCGTCACCCGCTATGCGCTCAAGCCAGCGGAAGGTGTGCGCCTTTCAAAGATCGTCAGCCTGCAAAGCAACCTTGAGCTTGCGCTTGCGGCGGCGCCGCTTCGCATCGAGGCACCGATACCCGGCAAGTCGTTGGTGGGCATCGAAGTACCCAACAGCGCAAAAGCGACACTCGGCCTCGCTTCACTTTTGGGTGCGCCGGATTTCACCGAAAGTCCCAAACCGCTCCTCATTACTCTGGGACGTGATATCACCGGTGCACCAATGTACGCGGATGTCGCAAAAATGCCGCATGCCATCATCGCGGGAGCGACCGGCTCCGGTAAGTCGGTGACGATACATAGCGTCATCACGTCGCTGTTGTACCGCAATGGCCCTGAGTCGCTTCGGTTCATCATGATCGACCCCAAACGCGTCGAATTGACACTGTACAAAGGCATTCCCCATCTCATTACGCCGGTCATTACCGACGCAAAGAAAGCCATCCTTGCACTCAAGTGGGCGACCGGGGAGATGACGCGCCGATACAATGTCTTTGAAGAACATGCGGTGCGCGATATCGGCTCGTATCACACCAACGTTCTCGCGCCAGCGATGAAAGAATACGAGCGCGCGAAAGCGAAAAACGGCGAAGCGGCTTCCGCGCTGCCAGAGCAAATGCCGCACATCGTGGTCATCATCGACGAATTGGCCGATATCATGCAGATGTACCCGCGCGAACTTGAGGCGTCTATCGTCCGCCTCGCGCAAATGAGCCGTGCAACCGGCATCCACCTTTTGCTCTCCACACAACGGCCCTCGGTCAACGTGATCACCGGCCTCATTAAAGCGAACGTACCGACACGTGTGGCGTTGCAAGTTGCCTCACAAATCGATTCACGCACGATCCTCGATACCGTGGGGGCAGAAAAACTCCTGGGCGCAGGAGATATGCTCTACCTCGCTTCGGATATGGCAAAACCGCGCCGTATGCAGTCGCCTTTCATTTCCGAACAGGAAGTGAAAAAGGTCGTACAATTCCTCAATAAAAACAACGATTATATGCTCGGCGACCTCATCGACTTCAGCAGTGCCGAAGGAAACAGCGGCTCGGAGGGGGGCGGAGGCGATGATGGCGATGAGGATGCGCTCTATGAAGACGCGCGTATGGCGGTCATCCGTGCCGGCAAGGCGTCGACTTCGCTCTTGCAGCGACGGCTGCGCGTCGGCTATGGGCGAGCGGCGCGGCTCATCGACATATTGGAAGAACGCGGCGTGATCGGGCCTTCGGAAGGCACCAACAGGCCCCGTGACGTACTTATCAAAGACACCGACCGTACGCTGGATGATGCCAGTTCATAAGTTTCTCTATGATAACCAGAAAACAATCGCACATCGCCCTGTATGCCACCCTGATCCTTATGGTTGTGGTAAGTTTGTATGGATTATTTCAGGCACGCAATCTGATCGAAGGACCGGTCATCACGCTTGAAACGCCCGCTGATGGCAGTTTGTTGACGCAATCCTTGGTGACGATACAAGGCACGGCGCGCAACGCGACAAAGATCGCCCTCAACGGCAAAGATATCTTGCCCGATACGAATGGCCGTTTCTCCGAAGAATTGCTGCTTTCGGAGGGGTATAATATAATCACGGTCGAGGCAGAGGACCAATTCGGCAAGCGCACTCAGCAGAAGCTCGAGGTGATGTATCAGCAGTCGCCATCGGGACATTCGACTGAAGCGCGAACCCGTACCGATTCATGAGTTCTTTCGGCGCATTTGTTTATTCTGAAATAATAATTCGTACTCTAACGTATGCCAAAAAAAACGAGAGCGGTAGCAAGCGAGGAGAAAACGGAAGGTGACGTTATCAATGCTGCGGAGCCGAGAAATATCAAAGATGGTATTGAAGATACCCTCAAGGCGATCAAGACAAAGTTCGGCGAAGAAGCGATCATGACCTTGGGTGAGCGACCGAAGGTCAACGTCGATGTCGTATCGTCCGGTTCGGTCGGGCTCGACTGGGCACTGGGGATCGGCGGTTTTCCGCGCGGGCGCATCATCGAGATCTATGGCCCGGAATCCTCAGGCAAGACGACCCTTTCCCTGCACGCTGTCGCCGAAGCGCAAAAGCATGGCGGTATTTGCGCCTTTATCGACGCCGAACATGCACTCGACCCTGAATACGCCAAAAAAATTGGGGTCAAAATAGACGAACTCTTGATCTCACAGCCGGACACCGGCGAGCAAGCGCTTGAGATCGCGGAGTCACTCGTCCGTTCGGGAAAAATAGACGTCATCGTCGTGGACTCGGTCGCGGCGCTTACCCCCAAAGACGAGATCGAGGGTGAAATGGGCGCCATGCACGTCGGCAAGCAGGCACGACTCATGAGCCAGGCCTTGCGCAAGCTCACCGGCATTGTCGCCAAGTCAAAGACCGTCGTTATTTTCATCAACCAAATCCGCATGCAAATAGGCGTCATGTTCGGCAATCCTGAAACGACGCCAGGCGGTAAGGCGCTCAAATTTTACACATCGGTACGACTCGACATCCGCCGCATCGCACAGATCAAGAAAGGCGAAGAAGTCGTCGGTGGCAGACACCGAGTAAAAGTAGTAAAAAATAAAGTCGCTGCCCCCTTCCGCACGACCGAGTTCGACCTTATGTACAATGAAGGCATCTCGCGCGAAGGTGAACTGTTAGCGCTTGGTGAAAAATACGGCCTTGTCTCGAAGTCCGGCGCTTCGTATGCATTCGGCGAGGAAAAGCTTGGCCGCGGCTACGATGCGGCCCGCACCTATTTGCGCACCAACAAAAAAACCGCCGATGCGATCATGACACAGATCCGTCAAAAGCTCACGCAGGAGGTGTAACAAACCACAAGTTGTCTCTTGCTACACGGAAATCCACCGAACAAATCGCGTCCAGATGCTTGGGTGGCGTGAAGCCATGAGTGCCCGTATCTCCCCCACCTTGAGGGTCGCAGCGCGGTAGCCTTGCGCGGCGAGTTTGTCGGCATGTTTAAAGTCCGATATGGAAAAATCTTCGAGATGCGGCTCGATAAAGATCTCGTTTTCCTTTTGCGGATGCCGATACGCATTCATGATCGCGAGCGAT
This sequence comes from uncultured Candidatus Saccharibacteria bacterium, assembly GCA_964634575.1. Classification (GTDB taxonomy): domain Bacteria; phylum Patescibacteriota; class Minisyncoccia; order Phycocordibacterales; family UBA12088; genus CAZDRD01. The sequence continues at coordinate 9,342 of CAZWIY010000029.1, forward strand.
TTGGCAACAACGTCAAAAATAGAACGTGGCTTTTTTTGCGAAATCCATCGATTGACGTTGACACCGATCTTGATGTGGGCGCCCATCGTATCGAGCACCGACACGGGAAAGTTGTCGGCAACGCCGCCGTCCACAAGCATTTTTTCATCTATTTCAACCGGCGTAAAAAAGCCGGGGAGTGAGGTGCTCGCCAAAAGCGCATCAGCAAGCGGGCCTTTGGTAAAGACAACCTTTTGTGCAGTCTCGATGTCCGTTGCCACGATCGCAAGCGGGATGCGTGCGTCTTCTATATTGACTTCTCCGAACGTCTCATGAAAAAGCGTTCGCAGTGACCGGTGCGATACGAGTCCTCGTCGCGGGACGGTGAGCCGCGATACCTTGTACCAACTGAGGCTTTTCGCGATGTCGATTATCTTTTCAAACGGTATGCCAAATGCGTAACATGCGGCAATAATAGCTCCCGCACTCGTACCGCTGATGCAATCGATAGGTATGCCGTGGTCATAGAGCGCTTGCAGCGCGCCCACATGCGCGCTTCCCAATGCCCCGCCGCCGCTGAGCGCCACACCCACCTGTACGG
>CAZWIY010000030.1:0-9430 GCA_964634575.1 uncultured Candidatus Saccharibacteria bacterium
CAATGTTGGGTTGCGAGAAGATCACGAGTATCTTTTTGTCTTTGACCAGAAGCATCTCGCCCTGCTCTTTGATATCTTTGCTTGCAATACCAAGCGAGGAGAGCGGGAATGCGCTCACGGCAACAGTCTGGCCTTGCGGCAAAGGCCCAGGCCAGATCATGCTCGATGGAGCATCCCCGGAAGCGGAAGGAGCAACGGGAGGGGTGGCTACGCCGCCACTCATGATGGTGTATATCGGCGACTGCTGTGAAATGAAGATGGTATTGCCATCGGTCTTGACGATGTCCGGTTCATCGATGCCCGCAACTTGTACGTTGGTGTCAGATACGCGCGATGGCGTCGAGGCAGCATTGTCCTGAGCGGCACTTCCCGCTGCGGCATTGGGCGCAGGAGCAGCCGCAGGAACGGCGCCTCCCGTCGTTACTGCTGTCTCGCCGCGAGCAAGACTCCACAGCGCATTGCTGTAATTATTTTGCTCGGCGGATGCTTGTACGTACTTTTGAAATTCTGCTTGCGAAGTAACGCGCTTGAACCCACCAGATGTCGTGGAGACAGGCGTTACACTACCCCCCGCGTTACTGCGAGCTGCAAGTTTTGCCCGTCCTACAGGACCCATACTCGAGCCGTCCCATGCGGGCATGGCAAGGTCAGATGCATACAACGCTTGCACTGCCGTGCGAGTTTGTGCCCCATAATAACCCGTCGCTCCGGCAGGGATAGCGAAACCGTTCTCAAGCAAGCATAGTTGGAGATTGAGTACGCCCGGGCCACGCATACCAAAAAATACTTTTGTCGTTTTGAGAGATACGGGGTCACACACAGTCGCGTGGGCAGTATAAAAAGACCCGAATGCAAACACGCTCATCAGACTCGCCAATACAAAAAATTTTTTCATGGTATTACTATTTTTATAATTAAAAAAATACATGGTAAATAATAGTCACAAACGGATCGATGTCGGGGCCATATACCATCGAAGCGCCTAAGCCACCCGTGATCGTGAGAGCAACCACGCCAGCAAGCGACAGTATGACGCTTATCGGCGCAGAAAGTATCAAACCGTCGAGCGCTGCAAGGACGGTCACGATAGGCGATGTCCACGGCAAGCGCAACGCGAGCTTTTCAATCACGCCTTCCTGCTTCAGCCACGCAAATAAGTAGGCGACAGCGATGATCGTAAAAATAGCAGCGGTAACGCCTGCCATCATTTCATGTTTCTCGATGATCGGACGGATATCCGCATTTTCAGGAATGGTTTCTTCAAACCATCCGCCGGTGATGATCGCAGCATATGCCGCAACCGTGCCCAGGATCGCCAGTACTGCCTTTATATGAAAATACCAGGACTGCCTGACAAGCCAGGGCAGACGCACGATTTCGAAACCCGCGTAGAGGATCAAGAGGCCGATTGGAAAATGTACCAACAGCGGATGAATGTTCATATGTTCAAGTATACCCATAATGCTACCGGGCAACAATACGTTTGCGGCATCGACATTGCGTTACCCTGAGAATATGGTATACTTGTAGCATTGTAAGAAAGTCATGGCGGCAGCGGAGGTGTCTCATGTCTCCCGCCGATAGCGTCGACTTACAAGTTATTTAGTTTAGTGTTTACCCGTCATGGCTAAGAAACTGTTCGTGGGCGGCTTGTCCTACGACACTGACGAAAATACGCTTCGCACCTCGTTTGAGGAGTGCGGCACCGTCGTGTCTGCGGCCGTCATCACCGATCGCATGTCCGGGCGCTCGAAAGGGTTTGGCTTCGTTGAGATGTCGACCGAAGAAGAGGCTCAGGCAGCAATCGCACGCTGGGATGGCAAGGAACTCGACGGCCGTCGTGTCCAGGTGAGCGAAGCTCGCCCACAGACCGAACGTTCCGATCGTGGTCCTCGTTCTCGCGGCGATCATGCTGATCGCGGCGCTTGGCACCGCTAAGCGTTCGTCACAAAACACCCGCTCTCAAGGCGGGTGTTTTGCTGCTCTTCATACTATTTCCACACAGCTGGTGTATAATGCTTTCAATTTCCATGAAACGAGTACTTGTCGTCGACGACAACGATGCAATTTTAAAATCCGTCAGTCTGTTATTGAGGAGTAAGAATTTCGATGTCATCACCCATAATGGCAGCGGCGATCTTGCGCGTTTTGTGTGCAAAGAAAGACCTGACGTTATTTTGCTCGACTATCTCTTGTCGGGGAAAAACGGCGCGGAGATCGTACGTCAGTTTAAAAAATACGACACTGCTGCCCGTATCCCTATCATTGCCGTATCTGCACATCCGTCCGCACATCTGCAAATGGCGCAGGAAGGCGTGTATACGTTCATCCAAAAACCGTTTGACAGCGATACGATCCTCACGAAGATCGACCAGGCCCTAAAGCGGGCGGCTGTTTTTGAGGAAGCATAAAGCAGAACGCGGCACCCTCACCCTTGACGCTCTCGACCCATATCAAACCGTTATGATATGTGAGCACTTCTTTCGCAAAATAAAGACCGATGCCCATGCCCGGATACGTGCTCTCGTTCATACCCGTCCCGCGGTAAAACTGCTGAAAGATCTTGTCCTGTTCTTCCGATGCAATACCGATGCCATAATCTTTCACCGTCACGTACGCCTTGCCGTCCCGCTCGCTCAATGTGATATCGACCTGGTGCGCATCAGGTGAATATTTAATAGCATTGACCAACAAGTTGATGATGACCTGCGTGATCTTTCGCTTGTCGCCATAGGCGCTCACGCGCACGGTATCGTCGTAACGTAACAAATGATCGGAAGCTCCTTTCACCGTTTCGATAGCTTTTTGGACACATTCATTGAGCGTGATCATTTCAAATTGCATCGGCAGGCGCCCTTCCTGCAGCCGTGCGATGTCCAAAAGATCGTTGATGAGCGCATTGAGTTCCTGCGCCTGCGTGAGGAGTTCTTTGGCGATCTTGCCGCTTTCCGCATCATTCTGCTTCTTGGCAAGCATAATAAGCATTTCCGCGTACAGAGATATGGCGGTGAGCGGCGTCTTTAGCTCATGGCTTGCCGCCCCGATGAATTTGTTCTTCTGCACATCGAGCTCGTGCGTCCGCTCTGCAAGCATGTCTTTTTGTTCGATGATCCGATGCAGATCGGCATGATAGCTTTCCAGTTCGGTCGCCATCTGGTTGAACGCCGCGGCAACGGTACCGACCTCGTCCTTGCTGTCGATATGCACGCGCGTGCCGAAATCGCGCGACGCGAACGAAAGCGCTACCGCACCCAGTCGCGTCAGCGGGTGTATGATATTGCGCTGTACGAAAAAGAACAGGATGAGCGCCAAGAGTACGAACAGTGCAAAGACGACCAGCGAGAGCGCGAGCATGCTCGACTGCGCCTTCGCCGCCTGCGCCCGTTCCGACTCGATGATATTGTTGAGATGTCCCGCGGCGGTTTGTTCATCTTCCAGAAGTCCGGAAATGAGCGTTGTCTCCTGCTCGCGCGTCGCGCTCTGCACCCCTGTAGCCGCCGCTTGTTGACGCAATGCGACGAGTATTAAAAAATTTTGCTTACTTGATGTCAATACACCTTGCACCGCTTGTATGTCGGGCGTTTCGATCATATCCTCATAGGTGCTGACTTTGTTTTCGATCACGCCCGTCACATCGAGCCATACGACACGAGATGCATCGTCGTTGCGCAATAAATATTCCATCAGGAAAAAACGCCGATTGAGCAGGTCGCGTATGAGACCGTTGGCAGCCTGCATGCGCTGTGTCGCCTGGAGATACTCGTGGTAATACGACAACAGCACAAAGCCCTGCAGTGTCAATACCACTGCAACGGTCACGACAATGGTGATAAACGTTGAGCGTATGGTCACACTGAGGTAGTATACTACTCATAAGGAATCATACCAACCTATGGAACCATTTGATTTTATTGCGATCGGCGATATTACAACGGACGAATTTATCCGGCTGCGTGAAGATCGCGCCGTCGTCAACCGCGATCTCTCCGGCAGACAAGTACTCTCGATGTACTTCGGGGACAAGCTCGAATTTCTCGATGCAGTCAACGTGCCTGCCGTCGGCAACAGCCCCAACGCAGCGGTTGCCGCGCATCGCTTGGGGCTCAGAAGCGCGCTGGTGACCGACATCGGCAGCGACGATGGCGGCCGCGAGATCAAAGACTGGCTCACGAAAGAAGGACTCGATCTTTCGTTCATGCGCGTCAACGAGAGCAAGACCACCAACCACCATTACGTGCTTATGTACGGCGCCGAGCGGACGATCCTCATCAAGCACGAAACGTACGACTACAAACTGCCCGATATCGGCTCGCCTCGGTGGATCTACTTCAGTTCGGTTGGCGAACATTCGATCGACTATCATCACGAGATCGCCGCGTACGTGCAAGCGCACTCCGACACCAAGCTCGCCTTTCAGCCCGGTTCGTTTCAAATACTGTTTGGGTACGAAAAAATAAAAGACGTCTACAAAGCATCGACGCTTTTCTTTTGCAATAAAGAAGAAGCAAAAACGATTTTGGAGACCGATGAAAACGATATGACCGAGCTCCTCAAGCGCATGCAAGGCTTAGGACCCAAGATGCCGATCATCACCGACGGTCCGATGGGCGCATATGCACTTGCAGACGATGGTGTGTGGCATATGCCAATGTACCCAGACCCAACACCACCGATCTCGCGCACGGGTGCGGGCGATGCGTTTTCCTCTACCTTTACCTGTATGCTCGCGCTGGGTAAAAGCGTGCCCGAAGCGCTTGCGCGCGCGCCCATCAACTCGATGTCCGTCGTCCAACAAGTCGGCGCGCAAAAAGGATTGCTGTCACTTGAGCAGATAGAAGAATATCTTGCAAAAGCTCCGACGGAGTATAAAGCTGAGAAGATTGCGTAGGTATGTTACACAAAAAATAACCGCCCTCTGTGCTGGGGCGGTTTGATTTGAACGGACTATTTTCTGATCGTATATCATCACAGGCCTTTTTTGTTTTTGTAATGCTGTGAGATGACTTCGTAAAGATCATTACGTTTTGCTACGACCATTATTATGCTCAGACCTCTTGCATGGAACCAGAACTTGGTAAAACATCTTGGACATTCAAAAATGAGGGCTCCTACATCAACATCTTGCCAATCGCCACCCCGAGACATAGGACAGTCATGCGAAAGGCCGATGATGTGTTCCACAATAACATCAAACCCTCTGTATTCCTCTCCCCAACCACAGTTAGGACAAGAGAGACTGGGGCTGTAATACACACCTCCCAACAATACCCCCCAATTAGGAAGAGGGTAAAGCATCCCATCCGGACCAGGCTTGACCAATTTCTCCAATTCTTTTCGCCTCTCGTACCAACGTTCAAAATCATCATCATCATTCATGGTGGCACCTCCTTGCTGGTACAACAGTACCACATGTATGTATCACCAGCAATGGTGACGTCATTGGTATACTGTCATTTTCTCCCCATCACTTTACGTACCGCATTTTTGATAGACCCGACACCCATACCGTAGTGCTCGATAAGTTCTGCCGGTTCGCCGGACTGGCCGAAGCGGTCGTGGACGCCGATGAATTCCATGGGTACCGGATGATTTTGCACGAGTACTTCCCCGACGGTACTGCCAAGGCCACCGAGTATCTGATGCTCTTCTACGGTCACGACTGCACCCGCTTCACGCGCAACTTCGATCACTTTTTCAATGTCCATTGGTTTTATAGAGTGCAGGTTGAGTATTGAAGTCTGTATACCTTCACTCTCGAGCTCGCGTGCTGCTTGTAATGTCTGGTATACAAGACTCCCTGCAGCCATCAGGGCAACTTGAGGATTGTTGCTTTTCCAAAAATAGTCTGCCTTGCCTATCTCAAAAGGTGTTTCGTTTGTAGTGAAAACAGGCGTTTCGGTGCGACCAAAACGAATGTACGCAGGCTTGCCGGTCTGCGCCACCGCACGCACGGCTTTGCGCGCCTCTTCCGCATCGCACGGGACGATCACCGTCATATTGGGTATCACGCGCATGAGCGCGACGTCTTCGAGCGCCTGATGCGTCGCGCCGTCAGGACCGACCGACACGCCCGCGTGCATACCGCAGATCTTGACCGGCACGTCATTGAGCGCGATCGCCGTGCGGATCTGTTCGTTGTTTCTCCCAGGGTTAAATGCCGCATAGGACGCGATAAAGGGGATCTTGCCATACACCGCAAGTCCGGCAGCGACACCGGCAAGATTTTGCTCGGCAACGCCAAGCTCAATATACCGATCGGGAAATTCTTTTTGAAACCACTCGGCACGCGTTGACTCGGCAAGGTCGGCACACAAGACGACGACCCGCTCGTCTTCCCTGCCCGCTTCGGTCACGCCCGTACCAAAGCCGTCACGTGTGGGCTTGCGTACGATCTTCTCATCAAAAATATTTTGAATAAGTTTTGCAGCGTCGGGGATCATATTTAATGCGTATCGTTATTTACCACCTTTCCATCAAGTGAGCGTAAGATTTTCAGGAACCGTTGCTCTTCTTCTTTTGTCGGAGGTTTGCCGTGCCAGCGGTAGTCGAATTCGATCTCGGGAATGCCTTTGCCGGGGATAGTGTGCGCAATGATAACTGTTGGTCTTTCATAAATTGCTTTTGCTTCTTCGACTGCGTCGCAGATGGCTTCGATGTTGTGACCGTCTATTTCGATTACATACCAATTGAAACTCTCGAGTTTATCTCTTAAAGGCTCAAGCGGCATCACGTCTTCGGTCATGCCGTTTATCTGGATGTTGTTGCGGTCGATGATCGCGGTCAGATTGGAGAGGCGGTTGTTACCCGCGAACATTGCGGCTTCCCAGACATTCCCCGCCTGCTGCTCACCGTCGGACATGATGCAAAAGACACGGAATTTTTTACCATCCATACGTGCGCCGTACGCGATACCGGCTGCTTGCGAGAGGTTTTCGCCAAGCGGTCCCGAGGTGGTTTCAAGTCCGGGCAGTCGCGTGCGTTCCGGATGCCCTTGCAGACGCGAGCCGAATTTGCGCAAGGTATGCGTTTCTTCTATAGGGAAATACCCCGCATGTGCCATCGTCGCATAGCGGATCGGCACGATATGGCCGTTTGAAAGTACGAGCCGATCACGATCTTCCCACAGTGGGTTTTTCGGATCATGTCTGAGTATGTGAAAATAGAGCGCAGTAAAGATGTCGGCCATACCTAACGGCCCCGCAGTGTGTCCCGAGCCGGCATCTTCGAGCATATCAATAAGCGTCTGGCGTATTTCGTTTGCCTTCACTTCAAGCGTTCGCACGTTTTCTTCTGAAATGTACGACATATTTTACACGTTGCGCTCCAGAGCCGCGATCGCTGCACGCACGTCATCGCTCATAAAAACAGCGGAACCGGAAACCAGGTGCGATGCACCGGCGTGAGCCAGCGGGCCGATGGTCTCTTCATTAACTCCGATATCAACTCCTATCATACTACCGGGGAAACGTGCGCGTATATCCTCGATTTTCCCCACCACACGCGGATCGAGCGAAAGTCCCTGCGCACCAATCGTGTCGTTACCCATACACTGGATGAAATTAATATGCTCCACCCATGGTGCGAGCCGCTCGATATCGGTACTGGGTTTGAGTGCGAGGCCGATCTCGACGCCCCGCTCTTTTGCACGCATGATGATCGTTTCGATCTGGTCGGTGCTTTCAATATGAACGATAAGCGCCGTAGCACCCGCCGCGATCCACGCTTCCATTTTTTCTTCCGGTTCTTTTACCATCATGTCGATTTCGTAATCGAGCGTCTCCCAATACGGCAACCCCTCTTTTTGCTCGATCAAGCCCTGCCACGCATCGGCACCAGTTCCATTGTATGGCCATGACGCCGGTGTCTCAGTATAGAGACCATCCAACACATCGACTTGCACACGCCGCACCGCACCTTTCACCTGTGCCATTTTTTGCGCAAGTTCCTGGTAGGAGGATGGGATGATGGCGGGAATGATATGCGTCATGTTATGGATATTGTTCTATTTTTTTGATGCGCCGTACGTGGCGATCTTCTCCTGGAAACGGGGTGTCGAGCCATGTTTGCACCGCTTCACGTGCATCGTCTTCACTCAAGAAACGTGCTCCAAGAGAAAGCACGTTGGCATCGTTATGTTCGCGTGAAAGTGTCAAAATGTTGAGCTCGCTGTTCTCGGGCATGCCATAAAAAACGACGGCCCGCACCTGCGGAAAACGATTGGCGACTATCGCTTCTCCCTGTCCCGACGCGCCGAGGATGATGGCATACGTATCTTCAGGATTTTTCGAGACCTCCATTGCGGCTTTCGAAACCGTATCAGGGTAATCATCGGTAACAACCAGTTCTTCAGGCCCCATGTCCTCGACCTCATAACCCAGCCCTTCGACAAACGGTACGAGTTTTTCTTTCAACGCAAAACCGGCATGATCGGAAGCAAAAAATATTTTCATATTTTTATAGTAGCAAATAATCCCTGTATTCGCACGACGGGCATGTGGTCAAATAAGGATACTTACGGGTCAGTTTTTCGCAACGTAACAGGATTCATAGTTTATATTGTTACCGTCGAACCATCATCAAGTGAAAACGTGACACGTTCCCCTGCGTGGAGTTCGCGCACCAGGAGACGCGAATGCTTTTTAAATATATGGCGCGCAAGGATTTTGTACGCATCATAGTCGAACGTAAGCGATTTGGGCAAAAATTCTTCGTAGCCATCATCGGCGTAACGTAATCCTGCGACGAGCCGCCAGTGGCTGACGATGAAAAGCTCGCCTTTGCCGGCACGACGCTCTTCGATCGCGACAGGCCCATCAAACGGCCAGACTTTAAGACGTCGCTCTCCAAACGCTTCACGAAAACGACGATTGTAGACACGCGGTTTCTCTTTTCCGGCACACGCGCCACTGCACAGCTCAAGTTGAAAATTGAAACAAGGCTCTGATGACTCGATACCCAGCAGATACGGGCACAGACGATGCTCTTTTGCCATGCGCGTCAGTTCTTCTTTGGCTTGACGTTTATTTTTAAATACCGCCATGACTTCCTGATACGTCTGCGGGTCGATCGAGGAAGCGTACCCGAGCGACAGCGATGCGTAACTGTTCGGGTCGTGTTTGAGGATCGCGAGAAAGAGACTATTTTTCTTGCGCGCGGCTATGTTGTACACCGGTTCAAGGGTTTTGATGTGATGAGATTCGAGTAGAAGCGCGCCGATCTCACCGACCGTTTCTTCTGTTTCGATGCGGGTGACCATCTCAAGCATATCTTTGCCGCGGCCGGTAGACCAGTCGCTCAAGAAATGCGAACGTACGCGGGTGCGAATACGGTTGCTCTTGCCCACGTACAAGAGATCATTGTCTTTATTGTAGAAATGATACACGCCGGGAGTGTCAGGAAGATCTTTCACCAAATGTTCGGGTAAGGATGG
>CAZWIY010000031.1:0-9320 GCA_964634575.1 uncultured Candidatus Saccharibacteria bacterium
AACATTAAATACCCACAGGGGGTTGCACTGTGTGAGGCAACACTCCCATGTGCCAGTGGAGTCATCAGTAACTGCTGTTTGATATCAGCACTCATAACAAAGCCGCGGTTCTTCGGAGCCGCGGCCACTTCGTATCTACTTGCGGTTTTTGGCAGGAGGCATACAATGATGGTTTGTTAAACGATATTCCTATATTTATGCAAAAAATGATTTTGATTTCGTGTTCGGATGGGCGCATCACCGGTGCGGCATTTCGTGCGCGGGCACTTGCCACAAAGCATGGTTATGACGTTGGGGAGACGTGCGTGTATCGCATCAAGATCCCCGGTCCAGACGGTGCAGCAATAGGTAAACGGGGTGCATCACATCAAGAAACCCTTAAAGAAGACATTGCAGTACTCGTTGAAAAAACGCATCCTGCGGTGATTGCGGTGGCAGGGCATTGCGACTGCGCAGGCCATCCCGCGACCGACGATGAGCATCTCGAAGATTCAAAAAGTGCTGCTGAGCAGATAAAAAAATGGTTTCCCGATATCGGCGTCTTGGGCTTTCTCGACCGCCCGCATGAAGACGGCTCATGGAGTTTTGAAGAAGAATGTTGTCTTGAAAAAACCACGGCTGCCGTATAAACAAAAAGCGCCGCAAAGCGACGCGAGTTTGAATGAGTGAACTGATTGCGGTCGTTGCCGCAGTTAAACTTAGAAGAGCAGCATAAGAAACCCTGCCGCCCCCGCCACGATCGTGGCCAGAACGGGAACTTTCGGGAAGTACTCTACCTAACGGCGTCCCATATGTCCAGCATTTTACCTTCTCTGAAGTAGTGGGCAAGGGTACATGACAGGAGACGATCCAGCAAGGGGATTCTTTCACATGTTATACTATCTCCATGCCGAAAAAACGCACGTCACAAGCATTTGAGACCCAATATGCCGGCCTCAATCCGGGCCAAAAAGAGGCGGTGGATACGATCGAAGGGCCGGTGATGGTTATTGCCGGACCGGGCACCGGAAAGACGCAGGTGCTCACGTTGCGCATTGCGAATATTTTACAAAAGACCGATACGCCGCCGTCTGCCATCCTGGCACTCACGTTTACCAACGCCGCCGCAGCCAACATGCGTCAGCGGCTGGTGGCCACGATCGGTAGTCCGGGGTACGAAGTGGGTATTTTTACTTTTCACAGTTTCGCCAATTACATCTTTGGGCTTTTTCCCGATTATTTTGAACATGCAGCCGGCTTTACCAACGCGTCGGAAGTCGAACAGATCGGCCTCGTGCGTTCGATCCTCGATACGGACAAGCGTTTGACGCGACTCGTGCCATTTTCAGATCCGTATCTTCATATTCCCGCGATTCGAAGTGCGATCACCCATTTAAAGCGTGAAGGTATTTCACCCGAGCAGTTTCGTGCATGGATACAGGCCGAGCGCGATCGCATTCTTGCTGCCGCAGATCTCTACCACGAGAAAGGTGCGCACAAAGGAAAGATGAAATCGGTCTACGACCAGGCACTGAAAAGACTTGAAAAAGATGACGAGCTTGCGCTGGTGTACGAGCGTTACCGGACCGATCTGTACGCACGCAAGCGATACGATTATGATGATGCGCTGCTCATGCTTGTTCAGGCGCTTCAACAGCATCCGTCGCTGGTGCAGGATTTGCAGGAGTCATTTTTGTACTTTCTCGTCGATGAACATCAAGATACCAATGGCGCGCAGAATCGCATTCTCGAACTCCTCGTTTCTTTTTTTGATGCGCCCAATCTTTTTGTCGTGGGAGACGAGAAGCAGGCAATCTTCCGCTTTCAGGGCGCATCGCTTGCGAACTTTATGTATTTTGAAAAAAAATTCCGAGAGGTAAAACGTATCGACCTCACGGTCAACTATCGCTCGCATCAGGGCATTCTCGATAGCGCGCACGCGCTCATTTCGCACGATACGCGTACGCACAACGCCCTCACGGCAGCGAAAGGGAATGGAGACAAGATCAAGGTTTATACCTTTGGGACTGACGATGAGGAACGCACGTTTGTCGCCGATAGTATTAAGAAAAAACTTGAAGCGGGCGTTTCCCCCAAAGAAATTGCGATACTATTTCGCAACAATACCGATGGTCGGCCGCTCGCTGAAATGCTGGAACGTTTCGATATTCCGTTTACGCTCTCATCGGGCTTGAGTGTGCTTGATGATGCGGATATTAAAAAATTGAACATACTGGTCGCCGCAGTATCGGATCTTGAAGACGAAGCGCTCGCTACGGCGCTTTTCGTAGACTTTCTCGCTATTGATGTTGCCGATGCGCATACGATCATTCGCGCCGCACATACGACGCACCGGCCACTCTATAAAGTTCTTGAACAGGCTGACGGTCTGGAACTCACCGACCCAGCAGTCATCAAGACGTTTTACATGAAATTGAAAGACTGGCATACGAGAAGCAAGAATATGTCGCTGCCGCATTTTCTCGAGCATCTGGTCGTTGGCTCGGGCTTCCTGCGTCACATTCAAAGTTTGCCGTACCACATTGAAAAATTCGACAAGCTCGTCGCGCTCTTCGATGAAATCAAGGCGCAGTGCGAGCATCAAGAAGCGTATGGTCCGAAAGAGTATCTCGCATTTCTCTCGATCCTCAAAGAGCACAATGTTCGGCTTGAGTCGGACGGCCGAGACGATGCGCAAGCGGTGCGTCTTATGACGGCGCACAAGGCGAAAGGACTCGAGTTTGATTATGTGTACATCGTGCATGCGTATGACGGGCATTGGGGCGGGCAGCGCGAGCGACACGGATTTCGCTTGCCATACGGCACCGCCCTTGCTCCCGAGGAAGGCGACAGTGAACACGATGAACGACGTTTGTTTTACGTAGCGCTGACGCGTGCGCGTCGTGATGCGTATATCTCCTATGCTCTGCATGCTCCCGATGGCCGTGCGCGCGTGCCGAGTCGATTTATCGGAGAGATTCACGAGGAGCTGAAGGACGCAATAGATGGTGCGACGCTTACCTTGCCCAAACAAGAAGCGGTACTTTTTGTTGTGCCGAAGAATTGCAAACATGCGGGTGGACCGGAAAAATACCGTACGTTTGTCCGCGATGCATTTCTGCACCAGGGGCTTTCGCCCACCGCGCTCAACCACTACCTTGCGTGTCCTTGGAAATGGTTCTATGCGGACTTTTTCAGGATGCAATTCGTGCAGAGTATTCAACAAATGAAAGGTACCGCCGTTCACGCCGCACTTCAGGATTTTTTCAATCGTCGCAATAAGGAAACAACGGATGCCACGTATCTCATCGAACGCTTGCACCATCACTTGTCGCTTCAGAGTATACCGGAGCGTCAGCGTGAGCGGATCTTTCTCGACATGAGCGAAGCGCTTGAAGGATACGTCAAAACATACGAGCCGTTCTGGACAATGCCGACCATCAATGAATATGCGGTTCGTGGCGTTGCGCTTGATGAGGACATTCTCCTTTCAGGAAAAATTGACAAGATGGAAATACATGAAAATGGCAAAGATATCACGGTGTATGATTACAAAACTGGTAAACCGAAAAGCCGCAATTCGATCGAGGGCGGTACAAAGGATAGTTCGGGTGATTACAAACGGCAGTTGGTATTCTACAAACTTCTCTTAGATCGGCATAATAATGGCCGTTATCATATGACGAAAGGAGTGATTGATTTTATCGAGCCCAATGAAAGCGGTAACTACAAGCCGGTGTCATTTGTGATCGAAGCAGAGGAAACCCATGTACTGGAGGATGAGATTCGCCGTGTTGCGCAGGAAATTACGACACTTTCATTTTGGGACATGCGTTGTGATGACGCCACGTGTGAAGAGTGCGCCTTGCGCGACCTGCTCGGATGATCTTCATCGAGTGCTGCTTGCCGATCCCGGATACGGTTCCGCACCCATAGTCGGAGACAACAAACCGTCGGATGTGTCGGTACTTGAACCCGTCGTTGCGACGTTTTTCAAAAGTGCTTCCACAAACGTCTTGACCGCCATATACGGCTGCGCGCCGACGAGCGGCACTTTTTTGTCGCCGACAAGGAAAATGGTATAAGGAGTACCTTCGCCTCCCGCAGCCTTTGCGTCATTGAAATCGCGTTCGATGCGACTCATGTCAGCCTGGCGCAGGCATGTTTCAAACTGCTCGCGATTGAGGCCGAGTTTTTCGGCAAAGACCGGAAGCTGGGTCAGGTCGAGACCGTTGTTGCTCGGTGTTGTTGTGAAGATGGTATCGAGCATGCCCCAAAATGCAGTGTTGCCTCCTTGAGCCGCCGCACATTCGGTAGCCAGCGCTTCAGTCGGCGCTTTGGAATGAAGTTGAACGATAGGGAAGTGTCGATACACCCATGCGACTTGGCCGGTTTTGCCGTATTCATCCATGATCTTTTGCAACGTCTCATGATGCCGTTTGCAGAACGGACATTCGAGGTCTGAGTATTCGACCATGATCACTGGCGCGTTGGGGTTGCCCAAGATGTGATCGCTCGCATCAATGGGGCGAATGTTAATATTGGTCGCAAGGACATTGTTTTTCTCCGGCACGCTTTTTTCACGGTGACCAAACGTGGTGTAAATCGCTGCGGCGATAAGGATGAGCGCAATACCGATTGCGATGGGAATGATGTGGCGATTTCTGCTGGGCATATACAAAATACTTAACGTAGAGTAGTATGAAACCTATCATACCATACGTATGGATACTGCAACCATCTTTGCGTACACGATTTTGGGTGTCGTACAAGGTTTGACCGAGTTTTTGCCCGTGTCTTCGTCGGGGCATCTCATCATCGCACGTGATCTGCTCGGGCTTAATGCGCCGTCAGGCCTTGCAGTCGATGCAGTGTTACAACTCGCGACGGTACTTGCAGTGGTGATCTATTTCTGGAAAGACATTTGGCGGCTTGTCAAAGCGAGCGTGTTTTTGGTGGTAGGGCGCGGTGCGCGGGTAGAAAAAAAGGAACGCACCGTGTTGTTTGCCCTGATCGTGGGCACGATACCCGCTGTCATTGCGGGCCTTCTTCTTGAGAAAACGATGGACACCATGTTTCGCAGCGCAACACTGGTCGCGTGGATGCTCATTGCTGGATCGGGATTATTTCTGGTCGCCGAATATGTCGCATCACGATATGAAGTCAAAAGGCCGATCAGTGTAGGGCGAGCGATCATGATCGGCATCTTTCAGTCGCTCGCGCTTATCCCAGGCATGTCTCGCTCAGGCGCCACGATCTCGGGCGGTCTTCTTTTAGGACTTTCACGCGAAGAAGCGGCTCGGTTCGGCTTTCTTCTTTCAGTACCTATCGTTTTGGGCGCCGGTGCAAAAAAATTTCTCGAGCTTGGCGTTTCAGGATTGCTTGAAGCACAGCGAGTGCCGCTCTTCATCGGCAGTATCATTTCGTTTTTGGTAGGCTTGGCGGTCATCCACTACTTGCTGCGCTACGTGCGCAACCATACCCTGGTCGTATTTGTGGTGTATCGGGTGTTACTTGCGGCTGTCGTGTTGGTCGCCGTATACGCATGACATTAAAACGGCAACGTGTGTGTCATGACGCTCGGCGTCTCGATTACTTCCCATTGTGACGTGTCGAGTTTGATCTCACGAATGGCTCCAACGTCGGCGTATTTGAGCTTGCCATGCTTGCGTGCATAATCGTAGAGTTCTTTCGTCAGTTTGACGTCGTCGATACAATACTTGCGTATTTCGTCCACTTTGCCTTCTTTCCACCAACGCGTTGCTTGCAAACCGTGCCCGCTTTTCTTGCTGCCGAGGGTGCCTTCGGCGAGCGTATCGAGCCGCAGCCTGCGTCCGAGCACTTTGCGCACTTCGACCAAAAGATCGAGGCTTTTTATATTGGTGATATCGCCGGGATAATATTTATTTAAAAGAGGAATATCGAAATGGTCAGAGTTAAAGCCGATCAGCATGTCAGCTTTTTCGAGAAGTGGCCACAAGCGCGGCAGCTCTTCCACAGCGTAGCTATCATAGGTGTTTGTTTCCGAGTCGTATGCCGCAACAATAGAAATATCCAAAAGCGTCGCGTCATTTTTTCCCACATCAGAAAAGATATTTCGTGTCTCGATATCGAATACGACTTTGCGCATATCTGGGTATTGTACATGTTTTTTTGTTCGCACAAAACATATAGACGTGACAATATTGTCTTTTCATCAGGCAGTAGTACACTCCTTCATATGACCGAAACCTTTAAAGACAAAGATATAGAAAAGCTTGCGCACATGATGGCACAGGAATTTAACCGTATTGATGAGCGGTTTGATGCCATTGACAGACGCTTTGAAACGGTAGATAAACGTTTTGATTCCGTCGAACATCGTCTTGAACAGCTTGAAGATGACGTAAAGCACATTCGTCACCATGTTAGTAATTTGTATAAAGAAGATTTTGTTACGCGTGCAGAATTTGATGATACACAAGGCCGAGTCAGCTACATGGAGCGCAAGCTCGGTATTGTAAGTGGGAAGTAACACGTAAAAAAAGAAGAAGCCCCGCACGAGACGGGCTTGGAACTGGTTGGTAGGCACATCTACTCAGTTTCTATACGTGCTACATCATCTCCGATTCAAAAATAGTGCCTGCGATCGAGTCGGCATCGACGGTGATCTCGCGGCCGGTCATAAGGTCTTTCAAAACAAACACACCCGTCGTGCGTTCGTTGACGCCCACGACGGTCGCAAACGGTATCTTCTTTTTTGCCGCCGCTTTGATCTGATCGCCCAATTTTCGCAGGGTCGGATCGACCGCCACGTTGATGTCTTGTTCGCGCAATGCCCGTGCAAGCTCTGCAGCAAAACTCAGACTGTCTGCATCGGCAACGGCGATACAGAGTGATGTTGTGGAACGATATTCGGGAAGCAGGTTGTGCGTTTCGAGAAAATCACGGATGGTCACGTCGCCCATGCCGAACCCTACTGCGGGCAATGGCTCAACGCCGAATACATCGAGTATTTTATCGTACCGACCACCCCCGAAAAGCGAACGGTTGTTGTCGGGCGACGTATCGAATACCTCAAAGATCGTGCCGGTGTAATAGTCGAAGCCGCGTACCATCTCATGGTCGTGCATGATGTTTGAAATGCCATGTGCGGGCATGGCATCGAGCAAGGGAAAAAAGTTTTGGCCGGCTTCCGTACCGAGCATAAATTCCTGAATATTGTCTGCAGTAAAATGCAACATGAGCGCCATGCGACCTTTTGCCCCGATGATAGCTTCGAGCGCCTGCGCGTACGTTGCTTCGTCCATTTTTGACTTGCGATCGATGAGCCGAATGACGCGCGCAATCTGCTCCTCGGTGAGTGTCACGTCTTCGCTTTCGCAAATGGCGCGTATCGTCTCGGGAATGATCGCACGGCTGTTGAGGTGGATGGAAAAGTCGGTATCGTCCGCTCCAAAGCTTTTCATGATATCGTACGCGAGCGAAATAGCCTCGATATCGGCGGCGATATTGGGTACGCCGAACAGGTCGCAGTTAAGTTGCCAGTGCTCGCGCAGCCGACCGCGTTGCGGCCGTTCATATCTAAACACATTAGGTATCGAATACAAACGAAGCGGCAGGGCAAGCTCGCGCCGCCGCGCAGCGACCATGCGTGCGACCGTCGGTGTCATCTCGGGGCGCAACGTCACACGCCTGCCACCGCGATCTTCAAAGGTATAGGTTTGTTCACTGACGATCTCTTCGCTCGATTTGCTTTCGTACAATTCAGTCGGTTCAAGGAGGGAAGCATCGTACTCTTCGTAACCGTAGCGTTCAGCCACCTCACGCATCGCCGCAAAGATATAGTTGCGCATAGCCATATCTTCGGGATAGAAATCCCGCACCCCTTTGTACGGTTCGGTGGAGAGCTTTACTTTTTTCTCAGACATACCAGCATAGTAACAGAAAGTGTTCTAAAGTGAAGGAACAAAATTAACTTGACAGGATTGTTGTTTTATAGTACCTTAAACAAGTAGAAAGGAGGTGTACTATGTCGAAAGAACCACCAAAGCCATTGGATCTCGGGCTTCGGGGGATCCCTTTCAGGATGATTGACCCTGAGACCGGGGAAGCTCTCTGGGTAACGAAAGGTACCCCAGAAGAAGAGGCGTTGCTTGCAAAGGCGGCGCGTTATTCTGAACAAGTACAACGGGAAGCGGAGCGAAAGTTGCATCAAGATTTCGCTCAGCGACGCCGACCTCTACTCCAAATCTTTCAGGGTGGAAAGAAGGGATGATAGACAGAAGAACAACAAGGGTGGCAGAGTATCTCTAGCCACCCGCGTCTTTTTTGTATAGGCTAGATGGATGGAACAAATTTTGAATTTATATAAAGAGCGGGGCGAGACGCCCTTGGCGCGGCTTGAGCGTTTTCGTAAAACGCACCCCCAATACAAAAACGTCCCGATGTCCTATGTCGGACGCCTTGACCCCATGGCGGAAGGAGTGCTCATCGTGCTTGCGGGCGAAGAAAATAAAAAAAGAAACAGTTATCTCAATCTCGATAAAGAGTATCGCTTCGAGGTATTGTTTGGATTTGCGACCGACACCTATGACACTCTCGGGCTTCTGACTGATGCGCTAACGCGCGCATCGCATCGGTTCATCAACCCGACGCTCCTCATCGAATACATCGCGCAGATGCAAGGCACGCAGGTGCAAAAATATCCACCGTATTCTTCAAAGCCGCTTGAAGGCGTGCCGCTTTTTGTCAAAGCACGCAAAGGTGAACTCAATACCTACGATCTGCCCGAGCACGAGATTACGATCCACGAAATGACGCTGACGGGCATGCGGCGCGTTTCAGAGGCTGAACTGCTTGCGGGCATTAAAGAAGACATCGCCCGCGTGCATGGCGATTTTCGGCAGAAAAATATCCTGACCGTTTGGGAAGAACATTTGCGCATTCTGTACGGACTGTCCTTTGACATCGCATCCATCACGATCAAATGTTCGAGTGGCACCTATGTGCGTTCGATCGCCAACGAACTGGGCGAAAAGATGGGTATTCCCGCACTCGCTCATACTATCGTGCGCACCAAAGTCGGTCCGTGGGGTATTGCAAAAGCGGAAAGGGACTAACTAAGACGAGACGTTACGATACAGATTTATTGTAGACGTGATACACTGTATCATTATTAACGACAAATATATTTTTTATTTTCAATATGGCAAAAGGACAACAGCGTTCCGGCAAAGAAAAAAAGAAACCGAAGAAGAGCGCAGCGAAATAAGTAAAAACGGCGAGAAGGGAAAAACTCGACTCGCCGTTTTTTTTTTGTATAATGCATGCCGACCTTTTGGATACGTTAGAGGTATTGC
>CAZWIY010000032.1:0-1080 GCA_964634575.1 uncultured Candidatus Saccharibacteria bacterium
TATTGTACTCCCTAATAGGTTTTGTCAACTCTCACTTCATGAAGCCGCAAGCGCGTCAATTCCAGGCAATTTGCCGTCCACCAAAAAGTCGAGCATGGCGCCGCCGCCCGTTGAGACGAAGGTGAAATGCTCTGCTATGCCGAGTTTCTCTATCGCTGCTTCGGTATCGCCACCGCCGACATACGACCGTCCAGGACTGTCCGCAACAAGCCGCGCAATGCTTTCGGTTTGCATGGAAAAACCATTCTCAAAATTGCCGACCGGTCCGTTCCATAAAATAGTCTTTGCGTGCATGATGTACCGGCCCAGCTCGGTCACGGTTTCAGGACCCGCGTCGAGGATCGCTTCATCCGCACGCACATCACCAGGTTTGCGTACCGATGAACCTGCCGGGCCATCTACCGTCACATCGACAGGCAGCATTATTTTTTCGTTGTCAAGTATCGGCGCAAGACCTTCGGGATGTTCTGATACCAACGACCTGCCGACGGGCAGATTACGTGCGGCGAATGCATCATTCCCCAGCGCGCCCCCGAGAAAGACATGGTCATAGCGCCCCAGCACTGCTTTAATGAATGCTTCTTTCGTTTCAAATTTTGCACCGCCCAAAATACAAAGCGACGGACTTTCGGGCGCAAGCGCGTGCGAAAGATGTTCGACTTCATCGTTAAACTGCAGGCCTGCGTATCCCTTGATATATTTCGGCACGCCGACGATCGAGGCGTGCTCGCGATGCGATGCGGAAAACGCTTCGTTGACATATATATCGGCAAGTGCAGCGAGTTCTCGGGCAAATACATCGTCACCTTCCCCTTCCCGCACGTCACTGCGCAAGTTTTCCAAGAGTAATACGTCGCCGTCACGCATCGTATTGATAGCTTCTTTTACTTCGCTTCCTAAGAGCTTTGGAATAAAAGAAAGTTCCATCATGCCCTGCATCGCCTCATACACCGGTTGCAATGACTCATGCGGATCGCGTCCCACATGCGATACGACGATCACTCGCGCGCCGCGCGAACGCAAAAATTCGATCGTGGGCAACGCCTTCTTGATGCGATAGGTATTGGTCACGAGTCCGTC
>CAZWIY010000032.1:1139-8382 GCA_964634575.1 uncultured Candidatus Saccharibacteria bacterium
TTTTTTCCGGTAAGTGACTCGATGTCACGCACGGTTTTTATAGAAAGATACGCAGGAGTTTGTGTGGTCTCATATTCTCCCGAAAGTGATGTGCCATTGTCCATAGTTATTTTTTAAGCGTATTTGCAATACGAATAATTTCGGCAAATTCAGCAGGTACCACACTCGCACCGCCCACTAAAAAACCGTCGGCAAAACCTTTGACGAGCAGCGCTTCGGCGTTGTCGGGTTTGACCGAACCGCCGTACAGGATGCGGACCGTACGTGCGACCGTATTGCCATATTTTTCCGTCAATACTTTTCGTATATATATCGTCATCTCGTGAAGCATTTCGGGCGTACATGCATCTCCCGCCTTGCCGCCGATTGCCCAGATTGGCTCGTATGCGATGGTGAGTTGTGAGAGCTGCGACACCGTCACTCCCTCAAGCGCAGACACGATCTCGTCGCGCACAAAAGCATAATATGCGCCGTCGTGATCGCGCATTGTTTCTCCCACACACAACATGACGGTCAGTCCCTGACTCAATGCCGATTTTATTTTTTTTGCAATTTGTTTGTTGGTGTCGCCACGTGCCCGACATTCGGAATGGCCGACGATCGTCCATTTCGCACCCACCGATGCAAGCATGGGCGCCGATACGCCGCCGGTATACGCTCCTTCTTCTTCGTAAAAGAGATCTTGCCCGCCAAGCGTCACCTTTGCACCTTTGTACACGTCACGCAGTATCGGCAAAAAGACGTACGGAGGACACACGACCGTCTCGACATGCGCCGCACGCATCGCAGCATCTTTGATGCCTAAAAAGATTTTCTTCGTACTCTTTACATCGCGCGGATGCAGTTTCCAGTTCGCGACTACTAGGTATTTATTCTGCATGCATACATACTACCCCGAATTACGCTGTTTGGCGAAATACAACACAAGACAAGTCACTGGGGTGGCTTGTCGGTCTTTTATACAACAATATTTGCTCTGGATCGCGCACGAACATGAACGATAATGCGGACTACAAGATAAAGAAGTATCAAGGCAAGCACGATCAATGCGTAGTTAAATATTTTAGGCAATACATTCGATCCATCTCCGGCTGCCGGAGCGTCCGATACTATATTGATGTCTCTTGTGTCATTCGATTCGGCGACGCTAGTCGATGATGCGGTATCTGTCTGCGCGCCGTAGTCTGTAGACTCTTGTGCCTCATACCCCCCTCCTCCAAACAACTGAGGCGGTGTTCTGGCTAACGATGATGCGGACCGAACCGTCGCTGGCGTTGTGTAATCCTGTTGTTCAGATACTGAAGTTAACCCACTAACACGTACGGTAGCTACATCTGGATTCAGTAATGGCCCTCTTCCCCCATTTTGAGTGCAGATCCATGAGGTCAGTGACATTGAATAGGCGATTCCTGCGGGATTGCTGTGTACCGTCGCGCCTTCGGAGTAAAAATACTTCGCATTAGTAGCCTCAATTCTTAACTCGTTATTTCCCGACCGAAACAACAGAGGATCAAGCGCGTAGGTATGAGGAGTAAGAAAATTTCCCTCTCCAAACTCAGAAGCGATTCCTAATCCATTTATATACACTTTAAAATAATCATCTCCCGCAATCACAAGAGTAGAAGATGCGACCGTGCCGTCTATCGCGATGTTTCGGGTAAACGTCACGGATTCTCCGTGCACTGGATCTTCCACATGGTATGTTCTCCAAATCCATATGGCATTTGGAATCGTCGTCCACATCGTGCTTTGGTAGGCGGGCACAGCACTACCCCCTCCCACAACTTGATCAGTCATTCCGCTTGCAATCAACTGTTCATGTGTAACACAGTATTCATTGGCCAATGCCAAAGCCGGATTTCCTCCGAGCGTCCCAATTATTACCATACACGCGACACTATATGCCGCCAGCCGTGATATAGCCATACGATGCGTATTATTTGGATATGAATGTTAATAGGGCTTTATTTAGCATAAATTATAATTTTTGTCAATATCGTGGTATCATTGATGGCCCTCATTTTCTTTAAGCGAGAAGGGCGAGTTGTCCTTTGCGCTGTTAAGCGCTTGACTAGGTAGCGATAATATGTTAAGTATAATCCGTTATGCCCGAATACCTGCGACGAATACTTTTTCTTTTCTGTGGAGCCGCAACCCTGTGTACGGTGGGGACTGTGAGCATTTTTATGCTTGCCAGTGGTTGGGTAGAGGGTTCGTACCGGTTCGTAATCATATTTCTCACCCTCATCCTCGCTTCCAATATCTTGACGGACATGTTGCTTCATGACTAAATCACACTTCATCTACGCTGCACTCTACCTTATCACTGGCGGCATTATCGTCTCAGTTTTTCTATGGACACCGCGGCAAGGTAACGATTTTCCCGTCCTGCGACTGGTCATTATTGTCTTTGCAACCGTCCTGCTCACAAAATATTTCTTCTACATGGTAACAGCGCCATGGTTTGAAGTGTGGAAACGGCACGATGAAGCACGGTGGCTTAAAAAGGCTCCGAAAGTGAGTGTTCTCATCCCTGCATACAACGAAGAAGTTGGCCTGCTTTCTACGGTCAAGACCATTCTTGCGAGCGAATACCGTAACGTGGAGATTGTCGTGATCAATGACGGCTCTACTGACGGGTCAGACGCTATGATGCGCCAGTTTCTCGCGCACCAGACTATATGGGACGGCATAGAGGTAAAATACTTCTACAAGGAGAATGGCGGCAAAGGTAAGGCGCTTAATTACGGACTTGAGCAGTCGACGGGTGAAATCATTATGTCAATAGATGCCGACTGCGTTCTGACTCCTACCACGATCGGCAACTTCGTCAAACGGTTTAACAACCCTGAGGTCATGGCTGCCGTTGGAAACGTCTCGATTGGCAATACTGACACGCTTCTCGGCACGATACAATATCTTGAATTTCTTTTTTCATTTTATTTCAAAAAAGCGGAATCGCTTTTTAATACTATTTATATTATAGGCGGAGCGGCGGGCGCATTCAGGCGCGAAGTCTTTGAGAGAGTTGGCAATTATAACCATGAAAATATCACCGAAGACATTGAGCTGTCAGTGCGTATTCAGGCCGCAGGAATGAAAATAGTGTATGCTTCGGATGCGTTCGTATATACCGAAGGCGCCGTATCGCTCAAAGGGCTCATCAAACAGCGACTCCGCTGGAAACGAGGCAGATTTCAGACTTTTTTTGAGCATCGTAGTTTGTTTTTCTCTATTAAAAAGAAGCACAACAAACTCTTGACGTTTGTCATGCTTCCAATCGCTTATTTCGGTGACTTACAGCTCTTCTGCGAACTACCGTTCCTTGCCTTTTTGTACGTGTATTCGTATCTTACCAATGACTTTTCCTCATTCATTTCCGGTATCATTGTTGTTTCAAGTATGTTCCTTGTCCAAATAGCATTTGACGACAGAAAAAGCAACAAGATCTTGCTCATATTCCTGGCACCCATAGGGTGGCTCCTCTTTTACGTCTCAACCTACGTCGAATTCTCGGCACTTATCAAGAGCGTGTGGGCTGCGATGCGCAAAAAGGAGGTGACGTGGCAGAAGTGGCAACGTCAGGGAGTAGGGATCACCATGCCAGAAATTTCCTTGCAACCTATGCATAATCAGGAATTATCAGTATAATCCTTGTGTATGATAAAAAAAACAACTTCGTACCGATATCTCATTATTACAGTCTTCAGTAGTGCGATACTTGTTGTAATCGTATCTGCATTGTTGTCTATGTACCAGCCCACTGAGCAATCGTCTGTGGCCACCCAACAGACTGACGAGAAACTTGCATTGAAAGGAGCTATGAATGCCCGCGAGCCCAGTATGACACAAAAGAAGATTCTCGAGAGCGTGCGTGCAACACGCGGTGCCACTGGCGGACCCGCTCCCGCACAGCCGGGATGCAACCTATACGCAAGCATCGCCGCGAAACAGGTGGGAGAAATGACGACATATAGCGTATCCGTCAGCAGCACGGGCACCGAAACGTGCAATAACGTGTCATACTCTGTCTATTATCCTGAAGGCGAACAGTACAAGTCCGCGGTCCCGAAACCTTCCGCGAGCGATTATTATTGGGTACTTGGTACCATGAAGCCGGAAGATACTCGCACCACTACGCTCACTACCACACGTCTTAACAGCGATACGGCACTGGAAATGTGCGCTACTGCCGATAACGCCGTGTCTGACGCATGCACACATGCTATTGTGAGCACCGCAACAACTGTTACGACTGCCTCAGACACCGCGCCCGTAGAAAAAACGACAACAACGACACTCAGTAAGGCTGTATCGTATACAACTCCCACCGGTAAGGAATACGGCATATGGGTATGGGATTCTCCTCTCTCCATGAGTAGCCAAAAGATGGACACCATCATTGTCAAAACAAAAGCGACTGGCATAAATGTCATATACCTTACTATTGACGACGTACTCACTACGAAAGATAAAGCCCGATTCACTAAAGCGCTTGCGGCCTTTGTACAAAAGGCAAATGCGCAAGGTATTGCCGTGGACGCGGTTGCAGGCGCACGTGACTGGGCAAAACCCGCCAATCGCTGGAAAGGATACACGGTTATTGATTATGTAAAGGAATACAACAAAACTAACCCGAAATTACGAGGATTCCAGTATGATGTAGAGCCGTATTTGTTGCCAGAATACGAGGGGAATAAAGCCCCGGTATTGAATGACTTCGTAGCTTTCATTGACGCGTCCGCGACGCTACTCTCCGGCTCAGGCGTACGCTTTGCGGTTGTGATCCCACACTTCTATGACTCCACGCAGGCATGGACCCCTAAGACGACCCTCAACGGCGTAAGCGATTATACCTACACGCACTTGCTGCGCATACTTAACCGCAACCCCAACAGCACCATTATCGTCATGGCATACCGCAACTATTTTGAAGGTGAGGGAGGCATTCGGGAGATCGTCACACCCGAAATCGAGCAAGCTGGTTCCACGAAAGTGATCGTCGCACAGGAAACAGGTAACGTCGAGCCGGACTTTGTGACCTTTTATGGCCACACCAAGAACGACCTGTTTGCCGCGCTCACTACGATACAAACTACCTTTAAAAATAAAGCAGGGTTTGGGGGCGTAGCAGTACACTACTTCGATCCCTTCGTCAATCTTCGTTGAGGAGTTGGTATAAGGCGTGAATTCCTCGTATATCACTCGCAAATAGTGTAAAGCCGCCCTGTGGGGGCGGCTTTCGCGCTAAAAAAAGAAGTAGCCTTCAAAACTCATCATCCCTCGTGGGATGATAGATAATAGACCCTTCTCGAGTTTGGCTGTTCGCGAACCCCTGCTCGCGTGGATCAAAAAATGGAAACCGCCAACCTGCCGGTGGGCCAAATCGCTCCGCCAGTCCTTCGTTTTCTTTTGTCTCTGCCGTGTCGTCTGCCATTTTCTTCCCTCCAACCAATTAAGAACAACAAAACCTTTGCACGATCGCAAAGGTTCAACTTACAAAAGTAAGTATACACAAATTTGACATGATGTCAAATATTTGATGGCACTTTCGTGAGGGTTCTCTCTTAAAAGTAGTTTGGGTACACTGGAGAGTATATGAAACACGTACATTGTTCTTTACCTTTATTTGTATTTATTATTGTCGGCCTCACCCTTATAAGCGCCAGTGCCGTGCCCACACGCGCATACGCCACCACACTCTCCCCCACCACGATAAAAAATATGGTGGAAAAATATTTTAACGACGCGCCCGACATGGTGGCGGTCGCACAGTGCGAGTCAGGCTTCCGTCAATTCGACGATGACGGCAATGTATTGCGCGGCGGCTATGGCGACGAGATGGTCGGCGTCTATCAGATCGATGAGACGGTGCATCGCGATACTGCCCTCTCGATGGGCTACGATATAGACAGTTTCTTGGGCAACCTGCTATACGCGCGCTATCTGTATTCCCAAGACGGCGTCAATCCATGGATCGGTTGCGTGGGTCATGCACCCGACACCACTGCCGTCGTCACGCAAACGAACGCCGTGACCTACAGCACCGACGACGCTGAAGAGCGCATTCGTCGCGCAAGTTACGATGACATGCTCAAGCTCTTACTTGAAAAAAGAAAGCAGGGATTGTTGTGACCATACGACGTGCATAAACATCGCCTCATATCATGAGGCGATGTTAGAATAGAGAGCATACGTGTATGCGGTATTCTTTGTATGGTCGTGGTTTCACCCTCATAGAAGCGATTCTTGCGATTGCTATATTATCGCTAATTGCGGGAGCGACGTATGAAGCATTTGTCGTGACTGTGCGTGGTCGGCGGCGTCCCTGCGGGACCGATTTCGCATACCAAAAACATCACACGCAACGGTGACACGTTTGCGGTTACCACGACGATCCGCAACATCGATGACCCGTTCGATGGCACGATCGGCGGTACGCCCCATGACACATCGCCTGCAGATTACAAGTTGGTAGCGCTCGATCTTGTCTGTATGACTTGCATCAGCTCTTCAACGTATGCGTACCAAACGCTGGTAGCCCCCACGGCACTCGAAGGCGCCTCGACCAATGGTGCCTTGTTCGTACGCGTGTTTGACGCATCAGGCCAACCGGTCGTTGGCGCACGCGTGCACATCGAGAACAATCAGGTAACGCCGCATGTAACGATCGACGATACCACCAACAATCAAGGCATGTTTCAGTTGGTCGATACCGTACCAGGCGCACAAGCATACGAGATCACGGTGAGCAAATCGGGCTATTCCACCGAACGTACGTATGCGGGCAATCCATGGGTACCGGTCAAACCTCACGCCAATGTTGTCAGCGGTCTGGTAACGCAGATCAGTTTTGCGATCGCACCCGTCAGTACGCTGAGCATACGTTCGAGCGATGCCGCATGTACGCCGATAGGCGGCATCAGTTTTACGCTCAGCGGATCAAAACTCATCGGTACCGGTCCCGACACACCCAAATACGCCGCCGCACAGACGACCGACGGCGCAGGAGCGATGACACTCAACAACATGGAGTGGGATACCTACGCTCTGCAGGTGACCAGCGCGGGGAAAGATCTCATCGGTACTATTCCGCCGTTGCCGTTAGTACTTGACCCTGATACCAACCAGACCCTGCGGCTCATTATGGCACCGTCGAGCCCTAACCGCTTGCTCGTTTCCGTACGTGACGGCAGCACCGGCCTGCCACTTTCCGATGCGAACGTCCATCTGCAAGGAAGCA
>CAZWIY010000032.1:8392-9048 GCA_964634575.1 uncultured Candidatus Saccharibacteria bacterium
TTACGACGGCACCAAAACAACCGGCATCGGCTTCTTGAGCCAAACCGATTGGTCGGGACCTTCCGGACAAGCGACCTCGACCGACAACCCTTCCGGGTATTTCACCCGAGACCATACCGACACGACGAGTCCCACGGGTGATATCGTACTTACCAATGTATCGGGACAATACGACAGCGCGGGTTACCTGATTTCTTCGACATTCGATACTGGTACCGCGAGCAATTTCGGCGAGATCTTGTGGTCGCCGCAGGTACAACCGGGCACGGGCGATGACAGCGTACGATTTCAGATCGCAACCAACAACGATGGTGCGACGTGGAACTTCCTCGGGCCGGACGGCACCAACGCCTCATATTATACGCTCGCCAACCGCACGATCGCGACCGTACACGACGGTGATCGGTACCTGCGTTACAAAGTATTCCTTTCGACCATCGACCCAGCCTATACGCCGCGCATCTCCGATATCCAATTTACCTATACATCGGCATGCATACCACCCGGGCAAGTTTCATTCCCCGGCCTTGGGAATGGCACCTATACGTTGATCATTTCGCACGACGGCTACCAGAACGCGACGCAATCGGTCAACATACAGAGCGCATGGCGAACCGTCGATATATCACTCAATCCGTAACCATGCCATCACGCCA
>CAZWIY010000033.1:0-8870 GCA_964634575.1 uncultured Candidatus Saccharibacteria bacterium
CACGCTACCAGAATCCGAGTGTGGGGAGGTTTGTGAGTGAGGATCCGAGTTTTCTTGACCTCGGAAACCAGAACTTCAAACAGGAGTACAATCAGCCATTAGCACAGTTCCTTGCAAATCCGCAACAGCTGAACTCATATAGTTATACTAATAACAATCCTGTGAATTTGAAAGATCCGGATGGAAGAGATGGTCTGTACTTCCAACAGATGAACTTCGCAAACCAGATGTCGGGCGGCACCATGGGGAATATGTTGCGCAATGAGTGGACGGGGTTCAAGCAGGCGTTTCAGACTATCGGTGATATGACGCCGGTGGGAGACTTGAATACCGTATTAACTGGGCGTACCCTAACAGGTGAACAAGTAGGGCCGGTTGGATATGGGTTTGCGTTATTTGGTCTATATCCAGGAGGTGAGTTGGGTACCCAAGCAACGAAGTATACTTATAAGGCAGTATTTGAGAGAACTTATGGTAAGGTAGAGGCTGGCCTTCAAATTCACCATACCTTACCTCAAAAATATGAGAGCATGTTTGAGAGTGCAGGCATCAATATACACAATCTGCAATACCTTGAAGCAGTTCCTGAAAAAGTCCATCAACAGATTACAAATGCTTGGAGAAGTTGGGACAAGGCGCAGGGAGTCAATGTGACCGTCGATAAAGTGAAGGATTTCGCCAAGCAAATACAAAAAGAGTTTGGCAAACACTTTAAAAAGAAATAACACATTAACTTATGAACGAGACAGAAAAAAAATTCTATTTAGAAGTCAAGGATGCAATACAAAACTTTGCCCAATACACAATTGATGAGATAAAGGGTAAGGGCGAAATTGATCATTCCGAAGTAAAGAAAGAGTTGCAAGAAATTAGTAGATTGAATTTATCCGATTTTGATTTAAAGAATCTGCAGAGAATTATTGAAGATTCTATTACAGGTGCCGTACATTCAATATTTGTCTCCATAGACGGAGGCACCGGCTTATCAAGTGAAGGGAAGGCGTTAGAGCTAATTGATCTCAAAACAGGTAAGTCTGTAACAGAAGGTGCGCTGCACGAAAACTTCATGGATGTGTTTGATTAATCAGCAACCAAAACAGGCAACAGTACCGCCGTCGTCTCCGGTCTTGCCACCACAACCCAAGCTGGAGAACTCTACGTTGGTGTTGCCTGGAGCATGGGTCACAATGATACCTGGACACCGGGATCAGGGTGGACCAAGAGACAGGAGATACTCCCCAACGACACCGTCGAACGCTACGTCGATGAAGACCGTGTCATAGGAACGGCAACCACCACCCAAGCTACCTTCACGACCGGTACGAGCAATCCATGGTCAGCCGTCATGGCCACCTTCAAACCCGCAACCACCCAGAGTGCTACTACCACCACACTCCACATCATTCATACCGATCACCTTGGAGGTACCAATGTGGTCACCAATGCAAGTGGTACTCTCGAAGAAACACTGTCGTACTATCCGTTTGGATCAAGTAGACTCGACACCACCACTGGCTTCACGGAATCAAAGAAGTTCACGGGGCATGAGTATGATACCGAAACGGGGTTGTACTATATGCAGGCACGCTACCAGAATCCGAGTGTGGGGAGGTTTGTGAGTGAGGATCCGAGTTTTCTGAACGTTGCCCAAGCAGGGCCAGCTTCAAGGCGCGAATCAAAGTCTGCAAGCTTTATATCGTGTAGTGGTGCCTCTGGGCGCGGGCGCCATCTATACCTATAGCCACAGTGCGGTCTTTGGAATCGGTGCGCTGCTCATGATGTGTGGGCTCGTCATGTTTACGAGGTTAAAAGAAAGGGCGAAGTATTTCACCTAACCACATAGAGGTCGGTGGCCTCGCAGACGTTGTAGTTTCTCTTGTACGTATACCGAGGATCGCTCCCCGACGTGTCAGAAGACATTACAAACATAAAGTAAAATCGTGCAGCATCTCCATCTTTCAGCTTGAATAAAAAAGAAATTGCTGGTATCTTCATAAAAGATGTGGACAGGGGCAGCAAGGCCCCGTCCTCGTTGCGAAGGGGTAAGAGATGGCCAAAATGCTGAGAGCGTTATGCGTAGCTGTCGGAGTTCTTGGGGCGGTGGCAGTACAGGCCCAAGAGGTGGTAAAGGTGAACTATACGCCACCAACCATTAACCTCCAAAAACTCTTAGGCACAACCCCCAAGAACATGACACCGATCCCCGATCAGACGGCGTGGATTTGCTACACGCCCTGGGGTACGTGCTGGGTAGCGTATTACGGCTTCTGTACATGCTGTTTCTACGGGGCTGGTTGTGTCAGTGGTACAACATGAGAAAATCTGCTAGTACATAACCCGGGTTATGGGGTTAAGCAAGAAGGGGTGGGTATACCGCCTCTTCTTTTATTTTTCTTCGAGAGGCAAAATCGTAAGGGAAGCTTCACCTCCTCATACAAAACTTTCCTCAATAATTTCTTTATTTTTTCTTTATCTTCTTTCTTTTAGACTATAACTATTAATAACGCGTTGTGTCGTATTAATTTGATCATACATATGTTTTTTCTTATTCATTGGATCGTATCGGCTTTAGTTATCGGTATTACCGCGTTCCTGGTACCGGGGGCGACGGTCGGTATTTTTTCTGCTTTTGGCGCTGCTGTTGTTCTTGGTGTTATCAATATTTTTATTAAGCCCGTGCTCGTGTTCCTCACGCTGCCTGTCAACATCCTGACGCTCGGTCTCTTTACCTTCATCATCAATGCGGCGCTGATCATGCTCACCAGCGTTATCGTCCCAGGCTTCAAGATCAATGGATTTGCCGTTGCTCTGATCTTCAGTCTCGTGCTTACCATAGTCAATATCGTCATGTTCATGATTACCGCAGCGTAATAATCCTGACCATCACAATTTGTTATACTCGAGGGATGAAGGCAAAAATAGCGAATGACGTAAGAACATTTCAGGATATTCCCAACGTCGGTCCGGCTATGGAACGTGATTTTTCTGCGTTAGGATTGCAAGCACCGCACGACCTCAAGAAACAAGATCCGTTCAAGTTGTATGAAAAAATGTGCCGGATTTCTGGCGTACGCCAGGATCCGTGTGTCCTTGATACCTATATGGCCGTGATCGATTTTATGAACGGCGCGCCCGCGCGCCCATGGTGGTACTATACAAAGATCAGAAAGCAGCAGTATTATGCATGAATCACATGTTTTAGAAAAAGACCGGCGGTCATCTACGCCCAAGTATGTATAATTGAATGTTTTTGATATGGAACAGTGCTCAAACTGCCGCGCAAAGTCAGGTGGCGTATGGTGCTACCGGATATCTTGCGACGATCACATCGAGTGCGGAAAATAGTTTTGTTTCAGGTCGTCTGACCGGCGACGGATGGATCGGTGCATCCGATGCGGCGGTCGAGGGCACGTGGCAATGGGTGACAGGGCCGGAAGCGGGTACGACAGTTTGGCAGGGACCCGGCGGTGGTAATACGGGGGGGGGTAACTATGCCAACTGGAACGGGGGAGAGCCGAATCAATCAGGAGATGAAGATTGCGCGGAAACATATGTTTCGAGCGGCAGATGGAACGACTTGAGTTGTTCTCAGTTGCTCGGGTATGTCCTCGAATTTGGCGCAAGCGGCAATATGCCGACCGTGGTTGCTGTAAATATCTCGATCATCACAGCCGATGTCCCGACCATCACGTCGCTAACGCCTCCGAACGGCACAATGTCTGTGTCGCCCACCAGTACCCTCCAGATAGGTTTCAGTAAAAGCGTAAGCGCTCAAACCGGAACCGTTCTCATCAAAAAAGTTTCCGACAACAGTACGGTAGAGGCTATCGATGTGACCGGTGTGGGTATAAGCGGAAGCGGCAGCAATACGATCACGATCACGCCGAGTGCCGCTCTACCTCAGGGGACGGAATTGTATGTCACAGTTCCCGGTACGGCATTTCGCGACGGTCTGGGAAATTATTTCGATGGTATCGCCGCCAGCACGACGTGGCGTTTTACTGTCGCGGATATCACGGCTCCGGTCATATCCAATATCGCGACGTCAACCGCATCGACGACCGCGACGATCGGATGGAATACCAATGAACTCGCGTCGAGCAAAGTGACATATGGACTTACCGAAGCATACGGTACGAGCACCGTCGTACAGGATGTGTCTCCGCGTGTCACTGTGCATTCGGTGATGCTCTCGGGGTTGCTTGCATGTACGATGTATCACTATGCGGTGGTTTCCTCGGATGCGAGTGCAAATACCGCAACCTCTTCCGATCGGACTGTCATGACGAGCGGATGTGCGGCAGACAGTCAGCCGCAGGCGGCAACTTCTACCGCATTTATGGCAAACACGGGAGGTTCCACCCAGGTCAACGCGGACGGCAAAACATTCACCGTCACCGCTCCCACCGGTCTCACGGCGACATCGTCTTCGTATGTCATTCAGGTAAAGGCGATCTCCGGCAGCGACGTACTGACAACGCTCGGGCGACCCAATGACGCACCCTACGAGGTCGGCAATACCGTGTTTAATGTTACGGCGATCATCAATAACAGTACGATACTCGACTCATTCGACGCCGAAGTTACCATCTCGTACCAGTATACCGATGATGAAATCAACGGTCTTAACGAATCTTCGCTCTGGCTCTATCACTATACGGGCGGTGCGTGGGCGCCGCTTCACAGCTGCACGGTTTCCACGAGCGCACACACCGTCACCTGCACAACGCCAAGTTTCTCCATGTTTGCACTCTTTGGCAATAAAGTGGCCGTTGTCCAAACGGGCGGGCACCGGAGCTCGCAGGTGCACTATGGTTGTAAGGATCCACAGGCCCTAAATTACGATTACTTTTCAAGCCATAAGCAGGAATTATGTACCTATGCGACATCTCATGCCGCAGCTTCTCCGTCTACCACGGCGACGACAACGGCCACATCCGTTCAGCAGAGCTATATCGCTGGACGCGATCTTTCGTACGGCATGACGGGTGAAGATGTGCGTTTGCTGCAACGGCTTTTAAATGCGAATGGGTTTGTGCTCGCGGCGGATGGGCCGGGTTCGTCCGGCAATGAAACGGAATATTTCGGCTCACGGACGAGAGCGGCGCTGAGTGCGTACCAAACACAACACGGAATCTCTCCGACTCGTGGCTACTTTGGTTCGCGTACTCGAAAACAAATGATGGATACAAACATCACTGGCATATGGTGGTCAATGCCTATTGATTGATAATCGGTATTAAAATCCCAGCGATTCTCCCACCAGGAGGACTTTGACTGATCGGCCCATGTTGGGATTTTCGCGACGCAGGATAAGTGTCTTTGCGTAGGTCGTGCCATAACCGTACGTTGCTTTCATGCGTTCGTCTTCAAGTGGGATGACGACTTCTTCGACGCGTCGCAGCGCATCGTCAAGTGTCGGCACGACTTTTTGCATACCCACAACCAAAATGATGTTGGGTGAAGTAAATGCCAAGTGGGGAAGCTGACTGCCGGTGTTTGAGGCGATCACCATTTCGCCGGTCTGCGAGAGTGCGTGCACGCTGCCGAGATAATAATCCGATATCACGGACTGTTTCCGCAATAGCGCCTGTTTTGCGGGATCAGTTTCCTTTAATATAGCATCGTGCAGGTTGTTCCATCCATGACCGCCTGCCGCAAGGTATGCGATATAGCCTACCTCTTCGAGCGTACGTGACGCGCCGTTCATGACAGACGCGCTTTGAGGGATAGTATTCTTGATTATCTCAAGTACTTCCTGCTTGTTGTCGACCAATATCGCCTCAAAACCGTGCTCAGTAAGGGCCGTGGCCGCATCCATACGAGCGTCCGTGGCGGGTGTTGTTTGTGCTACCATACATGTTGTATTAATGATGTGTAAAGTGCATTCAGTATAGCAGGGGGTGTCTCACCATGCTACCCAAGAAGCAAAACTCTCATTCGCTCTTGACAATAACGGAATAGTCGTCTATACTTACTTAGGTACACTAATTATTAGCCAGGCTATATATCTTCGCATGGCCTCATCACCCACCTTCACCGAACTCATCCTTGCGCTGCGCCGAAAGATCATGGAGCGGTCGCATGGAACACTCCGTGGCGAGCTATCGTCGTCGCAGTTTGAAGTGTTGTGGTATGTGGCGGCTGCGGGCAGTACGCCGATGGAGGCGATTGCGCTTCATTTGGGCGTCAAACCGCCCTCGGTCACGGCGCTCATCGCTGCGCTAGAGCGTAAAGGTTTGGTCAATCGCACACGAGACTTGCATGACCGCAGGATCGTCAGTGTGGTGCTCACGCCTGCGGCAAAGCGTCGTTTGGCATCCATCAAAAAACGAAAAGAGCAGATATTTGAATCGTTATTTTCAAAATTATCAGCGTCAGACAGGAAGGAACTCATACGATTACTGACACTGTTGACGGAAGAATAATCATTATCACCCTACTATCATGAAACGCATGTTACTCTCTGTCCTTAATAAGCCGATTCCGGTGACACTGGTCGCTCTTGTAGTGGCAGGCGCGATCGGAACGTTTGTTTGGTTCAATCAAGACTCGGGTGTCGATGTGCCTGTGCAAGTAGCGCCGGCAGATAGCTCAATGTCCGGTTCAGGAACCTCAACGCTCACCCTCGCATTCATTACCGGCGGCCAGATCAAATCGGTTGCCGTGGTGACGGGCGATACCGTACATAAAGGAGAAGTGCTCGCAACACTTGATCCGCAAAATACCTCCGGGGGTCTTACGCAAGCAAAAGCCGCATACGATGCCGCGGTCGCCGCATATCAAAAAGTCGTCAACGGTGCATCCGGTCCGGATATCGATGTCGCGAAAGCCGCAGTACAGGCCGCTATGGTCGCGCGCGATCAAGCGGTCAGGCAGCAGCAAGTGTTGGTCGACACGGCCTATACCGCACTATTGAATGTGTCGCCACAGGCGTATCCGCAAGACGCGCAGCAGGATGCAAACAAGACCGCGCCGGTCATTTCCGGTAGCTATCTTTTGGGTAAAGAGGGATCAATCATGGTTGAAACGTACGCATCGGGCGCGTTGTCGGGATATTCGTTTCGCGTGTCAGGTCTTGCGGAAGGGGTGGGCGATGTCTCGAACGTGACGCCGCAACCGATCGGCAATTCGGGATTGTACATCACGTTTCCTCAAGGAGTGCATAGTCATACCATGTGGGTGATCGGTCTTCCCAACACCAAAGCGGGCGACTATGTAGCAAAATACAATGCGTACCAAGCCGCGTTGCAGGCCAAGCAGCAAGCGGCCGCGAATGCCGATGCCGCAGTGAAACAGGCCCAAGCACATCTTTCTGTGGTAGCCGCTTCGGCGCGACCGGAAGATGTCGCAACCGCTTCGGCACAAGTGGAGAACGCCCGCGGAGCGCTTTCGATCGCGCAAGCTGCGTATGACGCGCGCCGCATTGTCGCGCCATTTGACGGAACGATCACGGCAGTCCATATATCGGTGGGTCAAGTCGCTCTCGTGAGTGCGCCGGCCATCGAACTTTCCGGTAGCGCCTCGGGCAGCACCGTTACCAAGTAATAGCATACTTATCATCATATGGCTCATACTGAAAAAAAGAATAAACTGCTTTCACAGCCGTGGATCAAAAGTCTCGTAGCGATCGCGGTTATTTTTGGTGCATTGGGAGGATTCTTGTATTGGCACAAGGTTCAGAGTGAAGTGACGATCGATACATCTTACCTCAGCGCGCCCAGTGCCACGATCGCATCGCTTTCGGGAGGAACGCTCAACGCCATGTATGTGAAAGAAGGAGACCGTGTCGCCCCTAATGCACCGGTCGCGCAGATCGGAAATGAAACGCTTTTTACCAAAGAGGGGGGAATCGTTGTCGGTGATCCGCACGTGCTGGGATCATTTTTTGCCCCGGGACAAAAAATCGTCTCAGTCATCAATGATCAAAAGATGCGGGTCGTCGGGACGATCGAAGAAACGAAAGGCCTCAGTAAAATACAGGCCGGCCAACGCGTCGTTTTTACCGTCGATACGTTCGGGAATAAAAAATATGAAGGCCTCGTCGACGAAATAAGTCCTGTGTCGGATGATGCGGGAGTCGCATTTTCCATCTCCGACAAACGGCCGGTCAAAAAATTCGACGTCTACGTGCGCTTCAATGCCGCCACATATCCGGAGCTCAAAAGCGGCATGTCCGCGCGTATGACCGTATATCTTCACTCGTAAATTATCTATGCCTGATACGCATCCATCGACCCACCCCCATGCACCATGGCTGGTGCTTGTCACCGTCATGGTCGGCACGCTTCTCATCGGGCTTGACCGTACCGTGGTCAATCTCGGTCTTCCGGGCATGATCAGCGATTTCGGTATCACCGTGTCCGGCGCCGGATGGATTGCAACGGCATACATTATCTCGAACGCCGTATTCGTGCCGGTCTTTGGGAAACTTGGCGATAAAGTCGGTAATCGCCTCATTTATCTGTGGAGCTTCATCGCATTTACCGTCATTTCCGTCTTTGCCGGAGCGGCATGGAATCTTTCCTCGATGGTCTTCTTTCGCGTGCTCCAGGGTCTTGTCGGGGCGGCGATATATCCGACCGCAATGGCGCTCATCGCGCGTACGTTTGAAGATCCGGACGCACGCACGCAAGCGCTCGGTATCTGGTCTGCATCGTTTGCCGTGTCAGCCGTGCTGGGCCCGCTCATCGGCGGGCCGCTTATCGACAGCTTCTCCTGGCGTTGGCTCTTCTATATCAATCTTCCGATCGGCATCCTCGGTATTTTCATGACGCTTTGGTTTTTGCCGCATGATCGCCCGCTTGATCGTGCGCCCGGTTTCGACTACCAGGGCGCGTTGACCTTGGGCGTTGCGCTCTCCGCACTCG
>CAZWIY010000034.1:0-8847 GCA_964634575.1 uncultured Candidatus Saccharibacteria bacterium
CTTGTCAATCTCGCGCAAGCGTTCTTTCATTATGCCTCCATCGAAAGGGAGGTGGCACACTGTCGGTTGTATGTTATGGGAAAGAACCATAGTGTTACATATAGCGTGCAGACGGCGTGCCGCGTTGGTGTTTTCGATATAGGCACCGGAAATAAATACTCCCTGCGGGCAGGACAGCTCGAAATATATCTCACATAAATTGGGATCATCGCGTGCGACGCACACGTAGATGAGACGCAGCACACATGCGGCGTCCTCACGAGAAGAAAATATCTCTATCATTTCCGGTATTATCTGACACATTTTTTGCGCGTTGGCACTTGTGCGGTCAGGATGTCCAACGAGAAAGATCGGCATAAGTGGATGGTCGTGTTCCTGTCCAAACGGATGTCGGTCCAATGGGATGTATGATTCGCTTGTTGAGAGCAACATGACCTACCTCGCTCATATTTTTCCCTGAAAAGAGTATAACAGACCGATGCTGTAGATAGCATGAATAATATGTATGTTCTTAAAAATTTTAAACGGCATCTGTGGTATACTATGGGAGATGAGGACGGCGTATGCACTTGAAGGCGTAGCGTTCATACTTCTTATCGTCATGGCGGAGACGTTTGCCGCTCGCTCCATACATCCGTCGTTTTCTTGGTCGAATAACGCGATTATCAGTACTAATACAATACCTATGACAACAGCGACGCTGACACTCACAAGTCCCGCGTTTGTGGAAGGGACGAGCATACCGAGCGCATATACGTGCGACGGGCAAGATGTGCATCCAGAACTGCAGATCACCGGCGTGCCGGGAGACGCAAAAAGTCTCGTACTTATCATGGACGACCCCGATTCACCGACCGGCACATGGGATCATTGGGTGGTCTTCAATATACCTGCGACGACGCTGATCATTGAAGCGGGAAAGGAACCCGATGGCGTACAGGGGAAGAACACGTGGCAGAAAGCAGGGTATGGCGGCCCGTGCCCGGGACAAGGCGAACATCACTACCGGTTCAAGCTGTATGCGCTCGATGCGCTGCTTGAACTATCTGAAGGCGCAACGAAACAAGAAATAGAGCAGGCGATGCAAGGACATATATTGGCGCAAACGATTCTCACCGGCCTGTATCAGAGAAATAAATGACCGCGATGCACTACGTAAGTGTCAAAACATTTCCCGATGCGAAACGCGAACAGGTTACACAAACCGGTAAAGACGCGTTTGAGATCTGTGTTCGAGAAGCGCCCCTGCACAACATGGCAAACAGGCGGGTGCGTGCACTCGTCGCACAGGCGTATCGGGTGCCTGAGGCACGGGTACAGATCGTCACCGGCCACAAAAGTCGCACCAAGCGGCTCATGATCAGCTAATTATTTTTTTGCATATGAGCATCAACATCAAATCTTCCCAGACCCCGCTTTCGGATCATTTGCGGACGTACGTTGAAAAACGAGTGTCGTATTTTGAAAAGTTCATCAGCAAGCCCAATGCCGAATTGCAATGCGATGTCGAGCTGAAGGATTCGGCGCATCATCAGAAAGGACCGTATTCATATGCCGAGATCAATCTCATGCTCGACGGCAAACTCTATCGCGCGACCGCCGAAGAAGAAACCTATGAGGCGGCGATCGACAAAGTGAAAGACGATATCACACGCGAGCTGGTCAAAGACAAAAAGAAAAAACGCGCGCTCTGGCATCGCGGCGCGCAAAAGATAAAGTCGTGGGTGCGGGGTGGGTGAAATGGTAACGGGCTCCGTGAGGAGCCCGTTGGGTTGAGGGTTGAGACCTTCGGCTGGTCGATCAGGTCAGCAGGTATGCCGGATGGTCGCGATGATCGGGCTTGCTGAGCCAGGGGTAGGCCGCGGTCGGGGGTGCGTGGGGCATGATGCATCTCCCGTGAACTAAGCGCTGCGTCGCGCAACGCCTTTCTGTTAAGAACGATAGCATAGACGTATTATGCCTGCAAGCTCTTGAGGAATTCGTTATACCCAACTTCCTTCTTGCCTTCAGGGATCACTTTCTTGATGGCAAACTCCTGATCTTGGTATGCCGCATCGGTGATCTTTACTCGGAGCTGTTTTGCTTTGTGCGTCACGAAAAAATACGTACCAGGCCAGCCGTCGAACGCGCAAAATTTTAAATAATTTTTGTACGGGTCGTCATTGAGGTCGAGCAAGCCATCTTCTTTGGTAAACTTTTTTGAAAAAGTCGCTTGGTCGTGGTTCTGTTCTTCGGGCGTGATCTTGCCATCAAGCCAAAGGGGAACGACCTCGGCAAGCAAACGACCGCCTTCGCGGAAAAGCAGTTCATCAAGTATATGACCCGCAATAGGCCAGTTCTCTAATTCAACCGTCGCCTGTGCGACGATCGGGCCGTGGTCTATCTGTGCATCGAGCAACATGACCGACACGCCAACCGCGTCTTTCTGGTCACGCAGGATCGCGGATCGCACCGGCGACGGGCCGCGAAGTTTTGGGAGCAGGGAAGGGTGCACGTTGAGGGTGCCATGTTTGGGAAGGTCGAGCAGCCACTGCGGCAAGATGAAATTGTACGCGGCGACGATGAAGAGATCCCACTCGCTGTTTGCAAGCTCAGGGATTGTTGCACGGTCTTTTAAAGAAGGCGCTTCAAGTACGGGCACATCGTTTTCCTGCGCCCAGGCTTTTACGGGAGTTGGCTCGAGTTTAAGGTTGCGGCCTTGCGGCGTGTCCGGTGCGGTCACAATCAGCGCGGGGACAATGCCCGCTGCTTTGAGCTCCTCAAGCACCCACACCGAAAGTTGCGGTGTACCAAAAAAAACGATCGATGCGTCTTTCATACTTCGAGTATACGCGAGGTGCGAAAAAATGGAAGGGCATAGGGCAGTGTAAGAATGGCCCAACTGAGCCGTCTACTGCAGTAGAAGCAAGTATGCAATCTCGATGCACCTCTCGTTGAAGTACATCAAGATTACATGTTTGTGTCGGTACACTGTACCACTGTACTATTGGAGCAATTGAGGAGATTCTCATGAACGCTCGGGAAACAGGCAAGGTCGTGAAGATCCTTTTTATCGGTCCGCTTTATGGCAGACCTGACGATAGTGTAAGGGCGGCGCAAAAAGCAGCCCTATGTGCCGAAGTGGCGCATGAAGTCTCTGTGGCACTTAAGGAAAAGTTTGCAAATCACACCAAAGTGGTATCAAAAATCGTAACCGATTATCCAGTGCATGTCCTCTATGCAGGCCACGAGCCGACCCATATTATCGACAGATCGTATGAAGGTTTCGATCCGAAGAGGACCCCACTAAAGCGGCTTACTGATACGATCTTTCGAACGGTTAACGGAAATGGGGAGATTATTCTCATCGTTGATTTCTCCGGTCAGGAAAAAGAGACACTCGAGTCTCTCGGATTTGTAATCAAGACACGATCAAATACAGACCGACGGCCTACATTCGTGCGTGTCGGCTCAAGTTTGCCGGATGCTGACTGTCCGTTGCCGACGGATTGGGTCGAGCGCCGCAAGGCTACCGTTGCCGAACGTGCTAAATCTGGCGAGAGAATCCCTTGCCCAATCGCAAGTGTGGTATCCGATAGAATACTTGCCGCGGCACAGATTGCCGCATAAGCATGTCACTTCTCGTTCTTTCATCACCAACTCAAAAGACCCATCGGAGGATGGGTCTTGTTGCTATTTCAGTATTACATTTCTGCCAAAAGGGTGGCGGCGGTCCAGGCTTGGACTTGGCACGCCCGTTGGCGGCTTTCGCTCGAACCGTGGGTGAGTGCGCCATCGATGACCGTGACGAGTTCGATGGGGGTGCCGAACGTGCGAATCGCATGTGCGATCGCGGCGCGGATCTTGTCAGCTTCTTTTGTAAAGCCGAACTGTTCCATGCCTTCGGCGATCATGCCCGAATCGTGGGGCCAAATAGAGCCGTTGTGATAACCTTGAGGATTATACTGTCGTGAGGTTGTCGAAAGCGTGCGTATGCCTGCAAGCGGTTCGTACAGGTCGTCCTGCATGAGGCGGTGCACCAGAAGAGGGATATGTTCTTGATGTAAAATACAATCCGGAACGATAGCATTTTGTTCGCGCACATATGCCCATAGCACATGGCCCATCGAAGAGCGTGTCGCCTCGACGGCTTTGCCGGTGCCGTCTATGGCGCTTGCCAGAAAGAATTTTTCACCCACGCTTTTTACATACGAGGTGTTGAATTTCTTTTTTAGCGCGTCTGCCCGGTGGGTAAGTGATGCTGCAAAGATTTCGTCTTCTTCTTGTAAGATAGATGCCCACATCCGCAATGCCGCATAGGTGTATGCCTGAACTTCCACGGGGGCGATAGGAAATACGACCGCGGTACCGTCTTCGTGAAAGAGCGATTGCTTGCTGTCCATCCAGCTTTGCACGATGAGGCCGCCGTGCGTGCGATCGGGATGCATCTGGTAATCGATGAACCCATCGCCGTTTGCATCGCCAAAGTCTGCAAGCCATGCAAATGCTGCGTGAACATGCGGTGCGATGTGTATCTGAAATTCGATATCGGCGGGCGCAAGGGCGATATATCGCGCGGTCGCCATCAAAAAAAGCGGGGTACTGTCCACGCTGTCATAGTTGCGCATGTCGCCTTCGGGATACACATACCATGCGCGAGCTGCGCGTTTGGTGAGTCGTTCATGGTGATCGGGGCGATATTCGTGGATGATCTTGCCGGGTTGTTCGCCACTCTCTATGTTT
The DNA here is from genome assembly GCA_964634575.1 of uncultured Candidatus Saccharibacteria bacterium. Lineage (GTDB taxonomy): Bacteria > Patescibacteriota > Minisyncoccia > Phycocordibacterales > UBA12088 > CAZDRD01. The sequence goes on from CAZWIY010000034.1 coordinate 4,723, forward strand.
ATTTCCTTGCCTTGCAATGTGGCGAGGTTGAGAAGTATCTTGCGCACGAGGGTCAGATATTCTTCATTATGCTCTTTTTCATATGCACGGAGGAGCTTAAGGGCGGAAATAAGGGAATCGCGTCCAAAAATGCAGGCATACAATTCGGTTTTGCTTGATGCGAGAATACCGACTTCGGTTTCCAATTCTTTAATGGAGCGGAACCCCAATGTTTTCAGTGTGATATCAGGAGATTCGTTCATGGTTCATACTTCCCATGACGGCAGAGCGGAGCGGGTCTTACAGCAAGCGACGTAAGACCTATTTTGTTTTAAGAATTTTTTTGTAGATCTGCTCGTACTCTTTTGCCATTTTTTTGGCGTTGAAGTTCGTGAGAGCATGCTTGCGACACTGCTTGCGGTCGATCGTGTCGATTTCCTCAACGGCATTGATCATTTCATCGACATCTTCGACGACGAAACCCGTCTCGCCATCCTTGACGATCTCGGGGATAGCCCCTTTGTTCATGGCGATCACGGGACAACCGCAGGCCATTGCTTCGATGAGCGTCAGACCGAACGGTTCGCGCCATGTACAAGGATGCAAAAATGCTTTCGCGCGGCTATAGAGCTTGTTACGTTCTTCTTCATCCACTTCGCCGACCCAACGGATCTTCTTTGAGAGATGCGGCTTGATGAACTGGTCGAAATATGCCTGGCGATGCGGATCGAGTTTTGCCGCGAGAATGAGCGGCATGTTGAGATCTTGCGCCACTTCGATCGCAAAGTGAACGCCTTTGTCCATGGTGAAGCGTCCGACATACAACAGGTAACCGTCGTGATCGTCGGAAAACGGATAGTGTTCCATCGGCAAGCCGTTGTAAACCGTGCCGATATAGTTGAGGTCGGGAGCCGGTTCACGCTGGGAATTGGAAATGGTGACGATGTACGGATTGCGCAGCGTGCGGTAGAGCTTTCTCGTTTCGCGTTTGATGGGACCGTGTTCGGTCATCACGACCGGCGTACGTGCGATGTTTGCGGTGGGCAGCGACATACTGCCCATCATGTCGTGTATGATGTCGAATTCATCTTGTCGTGCATATGCAAGGCCGATATTGAGCGCTGTCCATGGATTGAAACCGTAGAGGTCCTTGGCTCCCGCTTCGCGCAAGCTCACCGGATACACTGAAACCAAGTTGGCGCTCGTGACCGAATCGCCGGACGCGAAGAGCGTCACTTCATGGCCCAGTTTGACGAGCTCTTCGGTCAGTGCATGAACGACCCGTTCAGTGCCGCCGTACGTCTTGGGCGGCACGCGTTCAACAAGCGGTGCTATTTGTGCAATTTTCATAGTAATTACGATAGAGTATGTTCTGGTAACTTTTTATGAAGTCGATGGAGATTTTTTACTCCGTTTCTTTTTCGAAACGGGCGATTTCCACAACTCCGTTGCTTTATCGACAAACAATACGCCGTTGAGATGATCGGTTTCGTGCTGGAACACTTGCGCCAAAAGGCCGCTTGCCCCCCGTGTAAACGATGCGCCGTTTTCATCATATGCGGTGACGGTAGCCCGCACGCTGCGCGGTACGCGGCCGTATTCCTCGCGTACCGACAGGCAGCCTTCGTCCATGAGCACTTTTTTCTTGGAGAGCCTGGTGATAACCGGATTGATAAAGACGAAATGCGGGTCCTTACTGCGGTACTCGCTTTCCGGATGGTCGCCGAAAAGGCGTTCGGCGATGACAAATATACGCAATGAAACGCCCACTTGCGGTGCGGCGAGCGCGGCGCCATCCTCTTCGGCATCCAGCACTTTTTTCATGTGCGCGATGCACAGATCGATCTTTTTGCTTCCGATCTCTGTATGCGGCACCTCGTCGGCCTGCATGCGCAACGTCGGATGGTCGCGCTTGACAATTTCATCAGTCATGTTGCCAGTGTATCGTATTTTGAGAATTTGTGAAGTCTAGATGATCCGCTCCGGATTGATCTCGATCGAAAATGACGGAGATAGCGATCGCAACGTTGCGACCAAGGTCGGATCGGGCCAAGCCGTGGCGGACGCACGCAAAAAACCATGAAGAGAATATTCGCCGCCCTGCGCACGGGCGAGATGAGGAAGTATGCTGAATCCAAACGGCTCCAACAGACCCATTGCTTCTTCCATGAGTTTGGTCACTTCGGCCTTGCTTCCTGATGCGGTAACTTTGATGAGGACGGAAAATGGCGGATAGGAAAATTGTTGCCGGTCGCGCAATTCTTCGGCAAAGAAGTGGCTTAGGTTTACCGAGAGGGCGTCGTTGAGCACGCTTGCGTGCGCTTGGCGCGTTTGTATCAAAAGCAAGTCGGTCGCTTGTTCGCGCAAGCGCAGCAAGAGTGAGAATATTTTTTCATAAATGTTCCATGCCGGCAGTGACAAGAGCGTGTCGAGCGAGACAACTGCGATAAAATCGACACGGTCTTGCAGATAGGTCAGCGCCATTTCGGTGCCGACGAGGATACTTGCGGGTGTATGCAAAAAAGTCGCCGCCGCTTTTTTTGCTTGCGTCTTGGTATGGGTACTATCGCGGTCGATGCGCACGATATGTGCGGTGGGAAATTTTTTCTGGGCTTCTGCAAAGATACGCTCGATGCCGACGCCCAGCGCAACCAAGCGCCAGGATGAACAGTTGGTACAACGCTCGTGTGCATCGCGCGATGCACCGCACGCATGGCAAAGAAAGACGTTGTGTTCGCGTCCGCTATGCAGGCTGACACTCGCACCGCACTGTCGACAGGTGACCGTCGTGCCGCAGTCCTGGCAGACAGTCGTGGGGGAAAGGCCGCGCCGTACCGCAAACAAAAACACGCGCCCGCCGTGCGCGAGCACGTCGCCTGCCGTATCGATCAGTTCGTTGCTGAAGAGTTTGAACGGAACTTTTTCAAGCGCGCTTTGTTTTGCGCGCATATCGATGAGCGCCGTACGATTTTCAAAATGAATGCGCGGTGGCGTTTTCGGATGTGTCACGTAGTGGCCGGAGGTGAGACGCTGAGCGCTTTCAACCCCGATGGGCAAGTCGGCGCGAATGAGCCGCGCACCAAGCTCGCGCGCCAGGGCGTTGAGCAATATGCGTGTGTCGAGGTTGGGACGACCGATGAGTCGGTAGAGCGACGATTGCTCGCGTTCGATGATGATCGTCCGTAGATCGTGGCGCGGTATCGCAATGGTTCCGGGCGTTGCGATGATGAGTACGGGATGCGTTTCGCGCAAGGCTTTTTTCCATGCCTCCACGATATTTTTTTTCGTGAGCGCGCCGGTGAGAAGATGTACGTACGATTCGATCCCGCGGCTCAGCGTGTGGTAGAGCGTCTCGGCTTCTTGTACGGTCGGCGCGACCAGGAGTACCGATCCGCCACGCGCAAATGTTTCGCGTACCGTGTTTTTATATTCGGCATAACGCTCGCGTTGCGTGTCCTGCAATACGCGTACATCCGACGTACCATCTTTATTTTTTTGTACAGTTTCTGGAATATTGACGCCTGATGCAAGCACTGCCTGCGGGATCGTCTGGTACAGTACTGCGCCGGTCGTCGTTGCGTGTACGTCTGCTGTGTACGCGGCCGCTCGTATAAATGCTTCCGAAACCACGCGCGTATTTTTTTTCGCCTTCAATTTGCGCACGGTAAACGAAGCGGTGCGCACTTCGGTTTTGACATCGCGCACGAGACTCGATGACACCACGAGGCCGGGTACGTCGCGCTTGCGCACGGGCACGCTTACGAGCGTTCCCGGCGCGATGTCCTCACGCGAAAAATAGCTCAACTCTTCTTTGGCGATGCCTCGTGCGATCGGTATGATGCGGATGAGGTGCATAACAGCATTGTAGCATAAAATATCAGAGGTATTGACTTAGCCATAATTATATGCTACATTTTCAACTGAACTTTTGGAGTACTTTACATGACTAAAAAAACAGATGTCGCAACCGTCTGTGTGGCGGTGTTAGGAACACTCTTGATTGCGCTGTGTCTTTGGGGTACATACGACCCCGAGACACTTTTTGCGCTCATCAACTGAGAATGCTAATCTTCGCTCCGAGCGAATTGAGTTTGGTCACGATGTCTTCGTAGCCGCGGTTGATCGAGTACACATTGCGTAGTACCG